>JAJYYW010000308.1 GCA_021800575.1 bacterium | reverse complement strand
CGAGTGCCGGAAGCTTGCCGTACTTCAGTTCCGCAACCTTGTTCAGATCGTACGCACGCTCGGACTTATCTATCTCGCTCTTGATTTTTTCAATGTCCTCCCGTATCGTGCGTACGTCACCGATGGTGGATTTCTCGGTCTGCCACCGCACCTTGAGCACGTCCCCTCTTGACTTGAGCTCCGACAACTCCCGCTCCAGCCGTTCGAGCCGCTCCCGCGATGCAGGGTCGACCTCTTTTTTGAGCGCCTGGCGCTCGATCTCGAGCTGGAGGATCTTCCGGGTTATCTCGTCGAGCTCAACCGGCATGCTGTCGATCTCGGTCCGAAGCTTTGCCGCAGACTCGTCCACGAGGTCAATGGCCTTGTCCGGCAGGAACCGGTCGGCAATGTACCGGTTGCTCAGGACCGCGGCAGCCACAAGTGCGGAATCCTTGATCCTGACCCCGTGGTGCAGCTCATAGCGTTCCTTGAGCCCCCGCAGAATGGATATCGTATCTTCGACCGTCGGCTGGTCCACGACAACCGGTTGGAACCTGCGTTCGAGGGCCGCGTCCTTTTCTATGTGCTTCTTGTACTCATTGAGCGTCGTTGCGCCGATACAGTGCAGCTCCCCGCGCGCGAGCATGGGTTTCAGCAGGTTACTCGCGTCCATGGCTCCTTCGGCCGCTCCGGCACCGACAACCGTGTGCAGCTCGTCGATGAACAGCAGGACCTCGCCTCGGGATTCCACGATCTCCTTGAGCACGGCTTTAAGCCGCTACTAGAACTCGCCCCGGTACTTCGCACCGGCGACCAGCGCACCCATGTCGAGGGCAACGAGGCGCTTGTTCTTCAGGCTTTCGGGGACATCCCCCTTGATGATCCGCTGCGCAAGGCCTTCGACAATCGCCGTCTTTCCGACACCAGGCTCGCCGATCAGCACCGGGTTGTTCTTCGTTCTGCGCGACAGAATTTGTACGGTCCTGCGGATCTCCTCGTCCCTGCCGATCACAGGATCGAGCTGGTCCTGTACAGCCGCCTTCGTGAGGTCCCGCCCGTATTTCTCCAGGGCCTCGTACGTGGTCTCCGGGGTCTGGGATGTCACCCGCTGGCCTCCACGGATAGACGCGAGCGCTTTCATAACGCCGTCCTTCTGTACGCCGTGATCGAGCAGGATCCTCCCCAGTGCTCCGGACCTGCCTTCATTGAGCATCGCGAGCAGGATATGCTCCACACTGATGAACTCGTCTTTCATGTTCTGCGCTTCGCGAAGTGCCTGGTCCAGGGTACTGTTCAGCCGTGCGGTGATGTAGAGCTGGTCCACCGCGCCCGGGGATCCTGTGATCTTGGGCAAACCCGCAAGATAACGCTCCACGTCCTCACGGATGCCCGCGGGATCCACCCCGGTCCCGGCTGTCCCCATCTTCTCCAACAGGTGCGGGATCAGGCCGTCCTCCTGATCGAGCAGCGCCAGCATAAGATGCTCGTTATCGACCTGCTGGTGTTTGTACCGCGACGCTCTGCTCTGCGCATCCATGAGCGCCTGCTGTGCTTTTTCCGTAAATTTATTGATATCCATAATAATCTCCTTGAGGACTTCGTGATAAAAGTCCGCGGCGTACGCTTGTTTTTCTGTTGGTTCTGGTTCTCTGATTGCTCCCGGGCACCCGAATGCCCGGCGTGCGGCGTATGGTCATATATTAATCACCGGGCCGGCATAATTGAAGTGGCAAAGCTTTCTGTGGACTCCGGGGTCCAAACGTAGTATATTTTTCGCGTACCTTGGTTAGGGCGGGTGACAAATATGGACAATAAAGAACACTACAGGCTGGGAAAAGAGTTTTTTCTGAAAAACAACTATGCTGTAGCACTCCAGCATCTCGAGGATTTCGAGGAATCAAACAAGAACTATGCCGACGTCTACAACATGCTCGGTGTTATCTACCGCCTCGACAGCAGGATAAAAGACGCGATCAAGGCTTTCGAACGGGCGTTGAAGCTGAACCCCGGCTACCTGGAGGCCGCAACGAACCTCGCCATCACCTACAATGACATCGGCCAGTATGAAAAGGCCCGGAATGTCCTGAATAAGGTCAAGGCCCCTTCCCATGCAAAAAGCCTCAAGGAAGTGGAGGACAAGCTCATCACCTCGAAACTCGCAAACATGCATGCGCAGATCGGGGACCTGTACGTTGAAATCAACAACGTCGATGCCGCGATCGAGGAATATCACAAGGCGCTTAAGCTCCAGCCGGCTTTCGTGGACATAAAAACAAAGCTCGCGATTGCCCTGCGGGAGAAGGGCCTGATAGCCCAGGCGATCAAGGAACTGGAAGAGGCGAAATTCATCCACGCAGATTATATCCCCGCACGCGTCAACCTCGGCATCCTGTATTACCTGATGCGCAGGCTTGACGATGCTGTTGTGGAATGGGAGAGCGTCCTAAAGCACGAGCCGAAAAACGGCATAGCCACGATGTACCTCAACGCGGTCAGGAAAGAAAAACAAAAACGCTCCTAATGCTGTACGGGAAGATTGCCTTCTGCGGCTTGGTACTCATCGGTATGGTATGTTCCGGGATTCCCGCCCTCAGCGCCTTCTCACGCTTTCCCGCACTGGCGCCTGCCGCCGCCCGGGCGGACATGCCCACACACAACAATAAAAAACAGGAAACCCGCCTGCCTCCGGTCCAAGCCCGGACCGGTCCTGCAGGTATCCTGCTTGACCGGGAATACTACACGTCCCTCATGCAGGACCTTGCACAGGCCCGGCACAGCATCCTGATCATCATGTATCTGTTCAAACCGTCCGCCTACGCATCGGCACTGCCCGACCGCATTATCGATCTCCTTGCACGAAAACGCGCCCAGGGTGTTGACGTCTCGGTACTGCTGAACGTGGACCGTGACCATCCCGGCCGCAAGACCGTGGACACGTTGAACGAAACAAACCTGCATACGGCACGGCTCCTGGAGGCGAACGGCATACC
>JAJYYW010000307.1 GCA_021800575.1 bacterium | reverse complement strand
TGCCCATGCCGGGCCAGGAAAACACGGTTTCCGTGATAATGGCACCGGACAACAGCAGTCCGAACTGCATGCCAACCAGCGTTATGACCGGGATGAGCGTAGCCCTGAATGCATGGACGAACAACGTCTTTCTCACGCTGAGCCCCTGTGCCAGGTGAGCGGTAAAACTCTCCTGCTTCAGGGCCATTATCATGTTCGCCCGGATCATACGGATGGTTATTGCACTCATGCCGATTGCAAGGGTCAGCCCCGGAAGAATGATAGACAGCGGTGACTGAGCCCCTGCAACAGGCAGAAGATGCAGCTTCAGGGAGAACAACAGGATCAGCATTATCGCAATCCAGAAATTCGGCAACGATATACCCAGCACGGAGACGCTCCCTATTATCCTGTCTACCCATGTTCCCTGTTGGTAGGCAGACCACACACCTAAGGGTATTGAGATGAGCAGAGCAAGCACCATGGCAAACAGCGCAAGTACCGCCGTGTAACCAAACCGCTGCATGACAATGCCCAGGACCGGTTTTTTATAGTACAGGGAGGTTCCCAGGTTGCCGTGGACCAGGTTGTCCACATACATCAGATACTGCATCCCTATGGGCTGATCGAGATGCAGCGCATGACGCATCTCGACGATCTCCTGCTTTGTTGCATAATCTCCGAGCATCAGTACAACAGGATCTCCTGGCACGATATGGATCAAAAAAAATACGAGGGTAACCACGCCCAGAATTGTGGGAATGGCAAGCAACAGCCGTGTTATAAGAAACCTTCGCATATTGGATTCTGTATCAAAAACTTGGGCATAAGGCTATAGTTTGGTGTCCGCAACCTCGTATCTTTCCGGAGACGACGGATTCCCCTGGAGCAGCAGGACGGCGATTTCATATAATGCTTGCTTTTCCTGATGTCCGGGAGGATAATGCTCTCGTAGAAAGGAGGTACTTATGGACAAGAATTCTGTACGAAAGTACACCCTCAAGGACGGTTCTACCGTAGCAATAAGGGCCATGACCCGCAACGACGTCAATGCCATCTACGAGTTCTTCCAGCATATTCCCGAAGAAGACCGGCTGTTTCTCAAGCACGATGTTGCAGACAAAAAGGTCGTCGAGGAGTGGGCGAAATCTCTTGACTACAACATTGTACTCCCCCTGCTCGCTTTCGATGCCAACAATAAGATCGTCGGTGATGCCTCCCTTCACATGAACGACTACGGCTGGTCCCGGCACATCGGTGAAATCAGGATTGTGGTGGCACGGGCATGGAGAAACAAGGGTATCGGACTTGCACTCTCGAAAGAGATATTCATGGCTGCACTCGAGAGAAAACTGTCAAAGATTATTGCGCAGATGGCTTCGGATCAACTGGGTGCCTTCAAGGTGTTCGAGAAACTGGGCTTCGGGAAAGAAGCTGAGCTGGAAAACCAGATCATGGATCTCAAGGGACATACACACAACCTGGTCATCATGTCCAATGATGTAAAAGAAGCCGTCAAGACCATGGAAGCGTACGAACAGGAACAGCTCAGGCTGAACCCAGCCGAAGGATAGCTGAATCGCTCCACGTCATCATTACTCATTCCACAGTATCCCGCTGAACACGTCTGACCTTTGATTCAGACAAAGGAGTAAACTGTATCCGTGCATGCATGGTATAAAGTATTGTATTATTCCGCATGCATACTTATCTTTATGAGAAATATTATTGGGAGGATATTATGAAGAATTTTGTATTTTACAACCCCACGAAGATTGTTTTTGGCAAGGATCAGACAACGAATATCGGCAGGTACGTGTACGGCACAAAGTGCCTGCTTCTCTATGGTAAGGCGAGTATCAAACAAAACGGCATCTATGACAAGGTCGTGGAATCTCTTCGTAAAAACACTGTTGGATTTGTGGAAAAAGGCGGCGTTCAATCAAACCCTGTCCTGGGTTTTGTCCATGAAGCAATCGATCTCGCACGCGCGGAAAAGGTTGACTCTATTCTTGCCGTGGGCGGCGGCAGTGTCATTGATACTGCGAAGGCAATTGCCTGCGGATACTATTACGAGGGCGATGTGTGGGACTTTTTTACGGACAAGGCTGCACCAGGCGACGCCTTGCCCCTGTATGTCGTGCTCACCCTTGCGGCAACGGCATCCGAGATGAACAGCGGCGCTGTGATAACGAACGAGAAAACCAAGCAGAAATTCAATATCAATGCCGAATCACTGTCTCCAAAGGTTTCTATTCTTGATCCGGTTAATACCTTTACTGTGTCAAAACACTACACGGCATACGGCTGTGTGGACGCCATGGTGCATCTGCTCGAGGGATACTTTACCCAGGATGATCCAGCCACCCCTCTTCAGGATGGTTTTGTTGAGACGTTGGTCAGGACATTGAAGGACAGTACGCTGGCGATCATGAAGCAATCGGACGATTACCAGGCACGGGCAGACTTTATGTGGGCTGCAACGCTTGCCCTCAACGGTATCACCACTGCAGGCACCGGTAAACACGGCTTCCCCAACCACATGATTGGACATTCACTGAGCGCTCTTTACGATCTTCCCCACGGTGCATCCCTTTCCATCGTCTTTCCCGCGTGGCTCAACCATTATGTGCGGGATAAAGCGGACAAGCTTGCTCAATTCGGTAACGCGATATTCGGTACCAGCGATCCGCAAAAAACCATTGAAGCATTAAAACAGTTTTTCAATATCATCGGCGCACCGACGCATTTATCACAGGTGAACATTGCGTCATCCGACATAAAAAAAATCGCAGAAAACGCAGTCATGCTTGCAAAGAAATGGGGACTCCATCAATATACAGAACCGGTTATAGAAGAGGTGCTCAATGCAGGGGCATAAACAACAGTCACGCTCTTTTAGAAATTGATATTGAAGAACCGAGTTGTAAACAGCGTGGATTCTTTGTCGGTTTGGAATATGTTAATCGTATAGTTCAACATCATATCGACGATACTTAC
>JAJYYW010000306.1 GCA_021800575.1 bacterium | reverse complement strand
CATATAACCTTTTCTGACATAAAAACCTGGTTTACCCCGAGACGTCTGGTCCTGAGCATCCAAGGGCTCTCGGACAAAGGCGAGCAAACGACAACGAGCTATACAGGTCCGAGAAAAGAGGCGGCCTTTGATAAAGAAGGGAAACCGACACAGGCTGCCATCGGATTTGCACGATCAAAGGGCGTCGATGTTGAGTCGTTACACATTGTTAAGCTTGATAAAGGCGAATTTGTTCAGGTCGAGATCAAAAAGCCCGGCTTCTCAACAAAGTCACTTATCAGAGAACGCCTGGGCAGTATTATCCTTTCCATACCGTTCAGGAAATCCATGCGATGGGGAGATGGCAAAAAAGGTTCGAAAGGTTCGCATGATACCCGGGGTTCAGGTGAAGAAGCCCAGGTCATACGGTTTATACGGCCGATTCGGTGGCTGGTTGTGCTCTATCATGGTGCGGTGCTCCCGGTTTCGATCGGCAGTGTCAAGGCTTCATCGTACACGTACGGGCTAAGGACAAGTAACCGGAAAAAGATAAAGATTACCGGCAGTGACTCGTGGCTAAAAGCCATGAAAACCGAAAAGATCCAGCCTGAATTTGCTCAAAGAATACTCGACATAAGAACAATGGCTGATTCATTAGCTCATGAAGCAGGCGGGCGTGCAATGATTGATGACTATCTGCATAACGCTATCACCAATCTGGTGGAATCACCGGCAGCGATTCTGGGGCGCTTTGATAAACGGTTCATGAACATGCCCGAGGAAGTGATCATGAGCGTCATGGAAACACATCAGAAATATATCCCGGTCAGAAACGATCAAGGCGGGCTCATGCCGTATTTTATCGGCACCAGCAACAATCCTTACGGTAATAAGGCACTGATCCGGAAGGGCTACGAGAGGGTGCTGAATGCCCGGCTCGAAGATGCAGAATTTTATTACCGCGAGGACATCAAACAGCCGCTCGAATTCTATGTTGAACTGTTGAAGGGCATGACGTTTTATCCGGGTCTCGGAAGCCTGTATGACAAGACACAGCGAATTATAAATATAGCCTCATTTCTATGCGACGAGGTTAAGGTCGATGAGGCATTAAAGATAGCAACCCTTCAAGCCGCGAAACTTTGTAAGGCAGACCTCGCTACACGGCTCGTGTCGGAATTCCCGGAGTTGCAGGGGGTTATAGGACAATATTATGCCGGCAAGAATAATACATCGACACCGTTAGTCGCATACGCTATCGCGGAACAGTACAGCAAGGGGGTGCCCGCAACATCCTCCGGCAAGATTGTTTCTGTTGCCGACAAGGTAGATACCTTGGTAGGTTTCTTCAGTATTGGTGAGGTCCCAACAGGCACGCAGGACCCGTATGGATTGAGAAGGGCAGCAATCAGTATTTTGGTAACGCTGGCGCCGATAGTACCGTCTGGTGTCCCCTTACCGACACCGGATTTACATGTCAGCATAAAACAGCTCATCGATACTGGTATAAGCCAGTATCAGCACATCACGAACAAGGATGATCTCAGAAACGCTATTCTTCAATTTCTTTATACAAGGCTCGACGGCATATTGACTGAGAAATATGTTCTACAGCAGGTTGAAGCAATAACAACAGGCAATGAGCATTACGTTAAAGATTCTACAAACATTAAAAAGCTTATTGTTGCTGTACTGGCAACCGAGCCCGACTATATTTTCGAGGCAGACCATCGGATAAATGCTTTGAAAGACATCGTTTTCAAACCTGACTTCGAACCGCTGTTTCTGGCATTTAAGAGGATCATCAATATTTCGAAGAACCATACGGGGGCAGCGGTAAAACCCGATCTGTTTGTGGAGCCAACCGAAAAAGCGTTATATGACAAATACTTAACTGTACATGCAGAAGTCCAGACATCTCTTGCAACAAGGGACTATATAGGATATATACAGGCACTTGAGAAACTTGTCCCTGAGATCAACGCCTTTTTCGACAAGGTGCTCGTGATGAGCGAAGACGAAGACATAAAGACCAACAGATTAAATCTGCTTGCAAAGATTAAAAATCTTGTTATGCAGGTTTTAGATATTACTAAATTGACATAGGGGGTTTTATGGCACAAAAAATAAAGCGGATATACTTCTTTGCGAAAGGAAAGGCAGACGGCACCGGCGATATGAAGGACCTGCTCGGCGGAAAAGGAGCGGGACTTGCTGAAATGACACGGGCAGGCATACCGGTTCCACCGGGTTTTACCATCCCGACAACCGTGTGTCTTGAATATTTCAAAAAGGGTATGAAGGTTCCTTCGGATCTGCGGGACGAGGTGAAAAAATCGATTAAGCGGCTTGAAAACGTCACCGGCAAAGGATTCGGCAACAAGGACAACCCCTTGCTCGTGTCCGTCCGTTCCGGTGCGAAGTTTTCCATGCCCGGTATGATGGATACCATACTGAACCTCGGACTCAATGATATGACGGTTGCCGGCCTTGCGGACAAGACGGGCAATCAACGGTTTGCGTACGACAGCTACCGGCGGTTTATGTACATGTTCGGCGATGTTGTCCTGAATATGGGAAAAAAGGTTTTTGAAGAGATCTTTGAAGGATACAAAAAGAAATTCAATGCAAAAGATGACACCTCGGTCCCTCCGGCAGCCTTGAAGTCCGTGGTAGAGGATTTCAAGAACATAATCAAATCAAAGGCAAAGATAGAGTTCCCGCAGGATCCGTATCAGCAATTGTTCATGGCGATCGAGGCGGTTTTTAAATCATGGAATAATGACAGGGCAATCTACTACAGGAAACAGAACAACATACCCGAAACACTGGGCACCGCGGTCAATGTTCAGACCATGGTTTTCGGCAACACGGGCGAGAAGTCCGCGACAGGGGTTGGATTTACCCGCAACCCCGCCACCGGCGAGAAGATGTTTTACGGCGAGTACCTGACCAACGCACAGGGCGAAGACGTGGTGGCAGGCATCAGGACGCCGAAGCCCATAT
>JAJYYW010000003.1 GCA_021800575.1 bacterium | reverse complement strand
AAGTTCATTGCGGCGGAAAATTACGTGGATGCCAAGGAGGAGGTCGAGCGCGTGCTCGACTCGAACCCGACAGACGACCGGGCACTCAACCTCCTTGCAATCATCATGCTCAAGCTCGAACAGTTCAACCGTGCGGTCAAGATCTACGAGGAGCTGATTGCCCGCTATCCCCAGACCGTCTCCCTGCGGACGAACCTCGGCGTTGCCTACCTCAAGAACAATCAGCAGGATGAGTCGATCAAGGAGTTTACCTTTGTCCTGCAGAAAGAACCGGACAACAAAACGATCCTGAAGCTGTACGGAAAGGCGCTGCTCCAGCTTGGTAAAAAAGATGAGGCGATCGAGATGTTTACCAGGGCGGGCATGGAGGACTATGTAAAAAAGATACAGAAGGGCGGTACGAGCGAATCCGTCGAATCCGATCTGTCGACCGATGACATGGTGCAGGACGCGATGGACAAGGACCGGATACACGGGGATCACGGCGCGGCGGTTGTCCTGGAGCCCGGCGCACAGCAGGAACCGGAACATCCCGAGGAAGCGGCGCATGCACCCGAAGCACCACCGGAGGCGCAACCGCAGGCACCGGCAGAACCCCTGGCCGTCCAGCCCGCAGAAGAGCCGGCCATTGAGACAGAGCGGGGGCCGTCAGCGACGGACGAGCAGGAATTTATGAACGAACAGTACACCGCGGAGAACGAGCACCCTGCAGAACAGGCCGCTGCGTCCGAAGAACTTCCCGGTGAACAGGTGCGGGAGCAACCCCGGGAACACCAGGACGAGCAGTCCCCACATCCGGCGCAGGAAGCGGAGCATACGACGGGTCAGGAACAGCCGGTTTCCGGGGAAGCGCAGACAGCCGCGCAGGAAACCCCACCCATCACACACCAGGAAGAACAGCCGTCCGCGCAGCCGCAGGAACAGGAACCCGCCGGTGAACAGCCAGCCGATGGCCTGCGCCTGCTGGCCGATCAGACAGCACTGCTGCGCGCCAGTGCACCGGTCCGCACGGTCAGTGACGCCCTGCTCCTGTTCAATCTGAACGGGACCGTGGTGTACGTGCGGGATAAAGGGATCGTATCCCTGGCGGAGAGCCTTACGATCGAACCCGCGTACAAGCGGTACCGGGGCAAGGACACGAAGTCTCTTTTTGCAGAAAAAAAAGATGACCCCGTGGTGCTGGTCTACGGAAAGGGCACGGTGGTTCTCAGGAGCGAGTATGCGGCGGTGCGGCAGTTCAACCTAAAAAACGAATCCATGTTTTTTGATGACGAACGCCTGGTGGCATTCCAGGGCGACCTCGAGTGGGAGAACGGCAGGGTGGAGATCCAGACGGACAAAACCATCAACGTGACCCAGATCCGTGGTGCGGCGGACGTGTTCATCGGTGTGCACGACAGCCTGCACAGCATCCGCGTTTCCGCGGATCAGCCCGTTTCCGTGAAGCTGAGTACGCTGGTCGGGTGGTACGGAAAGCTCATACCGCGTCAGTCCTCGGTCAGGCATTCCAGCAACGGTAACTCTATCTCGTTTCACGGGGAAGGGGTGGTTTTTATCGATGCGTGAAGACCTTTCCAGCGATCTGAAGTCTCTCCCGAACCTCCTCAGCCTGTCGCGCGTTTTTATCATTCCCTTTATCGTGGTCCTGTTCGAGATTATCAGGTATACCCCGCCATCGCACGCGGCCGTGCTCCGGTGGATAAGCTTCGTATGCGCTCTCCTGTTCGGTATCGGCGGACTCACGGATTTTTTTGACGGGTACTTTGCCCGTAAGTACGGCGGGACCACAAATCTCGGCAAGCTGCTCGACCCGTTGTCGGACAAGCTCCTCATTGCAACGACCCTGATCATGCTGGTCTCGATCAACCGGCTCCACGCGTGGATCGTGGTCCTCATTGTCGGCAGGGAACTCGCGGTGACCGGCCTGCGGGCGCTCTCCGCGAGCGCCGGGCTTATCATCCCGGCTTCACTCGAAGGAAAGTACAAGACAAACTTTCAGATAGCGGCGCTGATTGGTCTCCTGATACACTATACCTATCTTGACGTGGATTTTCAGAGAGTGGGCATGCTGTTTATATGGGTTGCCCTGATCGTGACAATGTGGTCCGGGGTAAACTATTTTGTTAACTTCGCCAAAACACTAAAAACGGAGGTGTAATATGGCAGTAGCACGCGTAACACAGGTTGTAGCGTCATCCACCAAGGGATGGCAGGAGGCATTCAACGACGGTCTGAAGAGGGCCAACAAGACACTGAGAAATCTGACCGGTGCGGAGATCGTATCGCAGAAGGCGAAGATCCAGGACGGGAAGGTTTCCGAATACCGCGTCACCATGAACATCACCTTCATACTCGAGGATTGACACCATCAGCAGATCAGGGGGCAGGGCGATCCTGCCCCCTGCGCCGTACGGAGACAACAAACCCGTGAACCGCATCGTTGACTCTCAGGGGAGTGTGGTTATCTTAACATACAATCATGCACAAATTTAATCCCGAACATGCCAAAAATCTCACGAGCCCCCAGCGTCTCGAGCACGAGAAGCCCGAGGTCATCGTCAAGGCAGCGGGCGCTGCGGAGAACATGGTTGTCGTCGATGTCGGCTGCGGCACAGGTTTTTATTCGTTTCCCCTTGCGAAGATCGTGGGAGCGCACGGGCTGGTATATGCGGTTGATCTATCAAAGGACATGATCGCCCTCCTGGAGAAAGACAAAGAACAACGCGGGGTACGCAATGTTCAGCCGGTTCTTTCCCAGGAAACACGTATACCGCTTCCCGACAAGGTCGCGGATATGCTGATCAACGTCAACATGCTCCACGAGCCGGTTGACCGCGACGCCTTTATCAAGGAGCTGAAACGGCTCATGAAGGACAACGGCCGCCTGCTCATCATCGATCATAAGAAGGAGCCCGGCCTGACGGGACCACCACTGGAAGACCGGGTTGCCTACGAAGAGGCCGTCGATCTGCTGAAGAACTATTTCGATATCGTCGTGAAGGGACCGTCCGGGGACCGCCAGTATGGCATCCTCGCTATGAAATGACCATGCTGGTACGGCAATGACGGCACGGTATGTTATCAAGAACGGTTTTCTGGTGGACGGGAGCGGACAGCCCGGCTTTGCCGCCGACATCGAGGTGAACGGAGATACCATCAGCCGGATATCGAGGTCCGGGATTGCAGCGGACGAGGTTATCGATGCAGCGGGCATGACCGTTTCTCCGGGATTCATCGACATCCATGCACACTCGGATTATCACGTCCTGCTGAACCCGTACGCCGAAAGCAAGGTCCGGCAGGGCGTTACCACAGAGGTAAACGGGAACTGCGGTTACTCGATCGCGCCGGTGGACGGTCTCATCAAGCAGGAACGGGAACAGCAGTACTACGAAAGCTACCAGCTCAATCTCGATCTGAAAAGCCTTGCCGATTATTTCCGGATGGTCGACAAGCACGGCATGTCCATCAACAATGCCATGCTCGTAGGGCACGGCACCATACGCGGGTCTGTCATGGGACGAAAGACCGGCAGGCCCACAGATAAAGAGCGGAACCGGATGCGGGCCCTGGTCAGGGAGTCCATGGAGGCCGGTGCGTTCGGTATGTCGACAGGGCTCGCCTACACGCCCGACGCGTATGCCGATACGCAGGAGGTCATTGAGCTTGCCACTGTTGTTGCAGATCACAAAGGCATCTATGCAACGCACATGCGCTCCGAGGGCAGAACGCTCGTGGAGTCCGTGGAAGAGGCCCTTGCCATAGGAAAGAGCGCCGGTTTGCCGGTCGAGATAAGCCACCTCAAGACCATGCATCCGGAAAACTGGCACAAGATCGAAACGGTGTTCGGTTTGATCGAGGCCGCACAGCAGCAGGGCGTCGATGTGGCCGCGGACCGGTATCCGTACCTGTCCGCGTATACGGGGCTTGCTTCGGTCATGCCGGACTGGGTGTTTGCGGATTCCACGGAGGCTGCGATCCAGCGGCTCCAGGACAAAACGGTCCGTCACCGGATCGAAGCCGAATTGAACGAACAGCACGCAGACATGAAGGATTACCTGTCGCGGATCATGATCTCACAGTGTTTTACGGATGCACACAAAAGATTTGAAGGGAAAACCATGGTCGAGATAGGATCTGAGCTCGGCATGGATCCGCTCGATGCAGTGTATTACCTGCTGAGAGAGGAAAAGCTCCTCACGACCGCGATCTACTTTGCCATGAATGGCGACAACCTGAAGCACATACTCGCGAAGCCGTACGTTTCCATCGGTTCCGATGCAGGTCTGCGTGCGGATTACGGCCCCTTGTTCGAGGGTAAACCGCATCCGAGGTCCTACGGCACCTACCCCAGGGTTTTTACAGATTTTGTGAAAACAAACATCATCAGCCTCGAGCAGGCGGTCTTCAAGATGACGTCCTTGCCGGCACAGCGTGCGGGTATACAGAACCGGGGCTTAATCAGGGAAGGGTGGTTTGCAGACATCGTCGTATTTTCGCCGGAGCAGATGGAAGACCGGGCAACCTATGTGCAACCGCACGTGTACCCGCGGGGCATCGATACGGTCATCGTTAACGGCGTCCCCGTGGTCAGAAAGGGCGTCCACACCAAGGCACTGCCCGGGAAGATACTCAGAAAAACCAGGTAAGGCCCGCGCAGGCGGGGCCAGTGGCAATCCGGGTTGACAACACAGGAGCGAGGATCTAAGTTCAATACAGTATAACACGCACGTCTACTCAACTGTTAATTCAACAAACTCCGATCATCAGATGGGCACAAGGTAGTGTAGCTTTCCTGTAAGGAGGTTGAAATGAAGAACACAAAGCTCAACAGGGGGTTGTTACGTGGGGTAACGGGAATCGCAGCACGCATACCCGACCGGGCATTCCTGTCACTGGTCAAGCCGCAGGTGGATCTCATCCAGTACCCGGATGCACGCGATTTTATCAACCTGCTCCTGCTCAACTTCAAGCGCCAGTACGGCCGCCTTGCACCGACCGTCAAAAAAAGATTTGTGGAAAACCTGTTCGGCAACGCCATGCTGTTTGCATCCAGCAAGATCGACACATTCACGAAGACGTACGGATTCATACCGCCGTCGCTGACCGTGATCAGCCCGACGTTCCGGTGCAATCTCAAGTGCTACGGCTGTTATTCGGCCAACTACGCACAGGATGACGTGCTGGACTTTGCAACCATCGACAGGATCCTGACCGAGGGCAAGGAATACGGTATGTACTTCGCCGTCATTACCGGCGGCGAGCCGTTCATACGCAGGGACATGATGAAGATCTTCGAAAAACACAACGACATGATATTCCAGGTCTACACCAACGGCGTTTACATCGAGAAGGACCGGCTCGCGAAGGACATCGTCGGCCTCGGCAATATCATCCCGTGCTTTTCGGTCGAAGGGTATGAAGAGCAGACGGATGCACGCAGGGGAAAGGGTGTGTTTCAGACGGTCATGTCGTTGATGGACGAACTGCATGATCTCGGCGGGCTGTACGGGTACTCCGCAACAGCGACCCGGGACAACAACGAGCTTATCGTGAGCGACGGGTTCGTTGACTTCTTCGAAAAGAAAGGATGCTACGTGGGATGGTATTTCAACTACATGCCCATCGGCCGCAGCCCTGCCATGGATCTGATGCCAACACCGCAGCAGCGGGATTACCGTGGCCGGCGGATACGCGAATTGAGGAAAACACGGCAGCTCCCGATCGTTGACTTCTGGATGGACGGTACGGTTGCAGGATCGCAGGGGCATGCGTGTCTCGCCGGGGGGCGCGGGTATTTTCACGTGACCGCGAGCGGCGACGTTGATCCCTGCGTGTTTGTGCAGTACCACACGGACAACATTCTGGACAAGAAGGTGATCGACATCCTGCGCTCCCCGTTCTTCACCGCCATCCGCAAACGTCAGGAAGAGTACACCAACCTCCTTCGGCCCTGTATGGTTATCGACCGGCCGCAGGTGCTGCGGGACGTTGTTGCCCGGCATGGCGCTGTGCCGTCGCAGGGCGGCGGATGGGATACGGTCACGACGCTTGGTCCCCAGCTCGATGCGTACGCGCGCGAGTATGAGGCGTTATCAACACCAATCTGGGACAACGAGTACAAGGGTCCCAAAGAAACCGGCACCGAACACCACATAGGAAACGGCACAGCAGAGGATTACATGCAGTTATTCGGCGACCGGCTGGAGCAGGCACAGGTTGCCGCGAAGCGGGTGGCTACGAAATAACCGAAAAACGTCCCGCGTTCCGGATTGACAAACGCCGCGGGAGGCGGATTAACAGCGGGCCGGTGTTGACGGGAAAATGGATGATCGGCGAGAGGATAAGGACCATGGAACAGGGCGAAGGATTGACAACGATAAACGGGGTTGACCTGTTTTACCGTGACCTCGGGAACGGCACACCGGTGCTGTTCATCCACGGATTCCCGCTGACCGGGGACATCTGGCGATACCAGGCAGAGGCCCTGAGCTCTCGTGCCCGGGTGATCGTGCCGGACCTCAGGGGCTTCGGAAAATCCGGTGTCACCGCCGGTCCCTATTCCATGGATATGTTCGCCCGTGATCTGAAAGGCCTGCTCGGCGCCCTGCGCATAGAAACGGCAGTGCTGGCCGGTATCTCCATGGGCGGCTACATTGCCTTGAGCTTTTACCGGTTATTTTCTGCCACGGTCAAAGCACTGGTTCTGCTCGACACGCGCGCGGGTGCTGATTCCGAGGAAGGCAGGAAAGGCAGGATGGACCTCGCACGCAGGGCGCGCGGCGGGGAGATGGGCAGGATCGCAGACGAATGGATTGAGAAGCTGTTTACAGCGTCAACGATCACAACAAAGCCGGATATCGTGCTCAAGGTAAAAAACGCTATCTCCCGCAGTGCACCGGAAGCCATTGCCGGCGCGGCGCTGGGCATGATGGAGCGGCCGGACTCTACGCCGATGCTCAGGGACATAACCTGCCCCGTCCTGATCATGGTGGGCGAACAAGACCGGCTTACGCCGGTCGATGATGCAAAGGCAATGGCCGCAAAGATAAAACGGTCAAGGCTGGAGGTCATTCAGAATGCGGGTCACCTGAGCTGCCTTGAAGCACCTGAACAGGTCAACAGACGTATGCAGGAATTTTTATCGGGAATTCAGGCATAATTGCCCGCCCATCGTTCCTGCGGAATGGTTCGTTTTTATCAAATTTCACCCCGGTGCTGACAGGTTTTTTGTATGACGCCGCGTGAGAAATAAAGTACAGTACGTGTACGGAAAAGACTTAAAGTTCCATGAGGTTTGACAGAAATAGTAATAGACGGGTATGTTAACGACAAGGGGAAGGTTCTGCTTTTTTACCTTTTGAAATGGGGATCAAGAGGGGTTTTCGGCAGAGGAAAAAAGACTGTTCAAAATATGTAAACAAAAAGGAGCGAATATGAAAAATGCAGTAAAAACCCTTTTCGCAATCACCCTGGTTATTTCTCTTGGCATAGGAAGCGGATGTGGCAGCAAGAGCAGCGGAGGCGGTACATCGAAGCCATTGGCACCAACGGGTCTCATTGCAACGCCTGCTGACTCGCAGGTGACACTGCAATGGAGCGCATCAAAAGGTGCAACGAGCTATAATGTCTATACCTCGACCACGTCAGGCACGTATTCCACAACACCGTTTACAATGACTTCGGTAGTGGACAGCTCAATTACTGGGCTGAAGAACGGTACCAAGTATTACTTCGTGGTGACTGCGGTGAACAGCGTCGGGCAGAGCGGTTACTCGAACGAGGTGAGCGCAACACCATCCAGACCAGGGCCGAACAACCTTACGGCAATCGCCGGTGATTCGTTGGTGTCGCTGGGCTGGAATACCTATATGGTAGGCCCACAACCGCACTGGATTTCCATAGATGCCGGAGGAAATGTCTGGGTTGCGAATTACGGAGCCAACACGGTTACCGAATTAAGTCCCACGGGCACAACGATAACAACAGCTACGGTCGGGTACGGTCCATGGGCCACGGCTATTGACGCTTCGGGTAATGTATGGGTTGCGAATTATGGAAGCGACACAGTAACAGAATTAAGTCCGACCGGCACCACCCTTGAAACATTTACCGTGGGCTCAGGGCCGACTGGAATTGCGATAGATGCATCCGGTAATATCTGGATTGCGAATAATAATGACAACACCATAACCAAACTCAGCTCTACCGGTATCACGCTCGGAACGTATGGCGTGGGCTCAAGACCGGCCGGCATTGCCATCGATGCTTCGGGGAATGTCTGGGTTGCGAATAGTGGAAATAATACAGTTACGGAACTCAGCTCTACCGGCATCACCCTTGGAACGTATGGCGTGGGTTCAGTGCCGGTTGCAGTTACGATAGATGCCTCGAGCAACGTCTGGGTTGCGAATAACGGGACCAACACGGTATCCGAACTCAGCCCTACGGGCACGACCGTTGGGACGTATACGGTCGGCTCAGCACCGGCTGGAATTGCCATAGATGCATCGGGCGATATCTTGGTCACCAATGCCAATGATAATACCGTAACAGAACTAACCTCTACCGGTATCACCCTTGGAACGTATGGCGTGGGCTCAGTACCGATTGGAATCGGCATAGACGCATCGGGCAACGTCTGGGTCGCTAATTATTACGGTCACAACGTAACCGAATTGGTCCGCAATATGAAAGGCTACAATGTTTATGAATCGGCAACACCGGGTGGGCCGTATACACTGGCGTGCTTTACAACGTCAACGGGATACACGGTATCGCCGCTGACGGACGGCTCACGGTACTACTTCGTTGTTACCACCGTTGATACTCAGGGTATAGAAAGCGCATATTCCAGCCAAATAAGTGCGACGCCGGTGACGACAAACACCAATCAAGTCAGCACCTCAAGTGCTTTTAGCTGGGGTGCCCCTGCCATAGATGCATACGGTAATATCTGGGTCACCAATAACAACAATAATACAATAAACGAACTGACAGTTACCGGCACAACCATGACCTATACGGTCGGCAACGGCCCTGTTGGCGTTGCCATAGACTTCACCGGTGACGTCTGGGTCGTGAACCAGAATGACGGTACGGTGTCCGAATTAAGCGCTACCGGTATCACCCTTGGAACGTATAGTGTGGGCTCATCGCCGAGTAACATTGCCATAGACGCCACGGGTCATGTCTGGGTCGTCAATGAGGGAGACAGCACGGTAACGAAATTAAGCGCGACCGGTGTAACCGTGGGGACGTATCCTGCGAGTCCTAACTCCGGATCGTGGATATGGGGCATAGCAATAGATGCGTCCGGCAATGTCTGGGTCACGAACAATAGTTACAATACCGTGACGGAATTGAACGCTGACGGTGTCAGTATCGGAACATATACCGTGGGCAATTATCCGGAGGGTATCGCCATAGATCCATCAGGCAATATCTGGGTTGCGAATAATGGAGATAATACGGTAACTGAATTAAGCCCTACCGGCATAACTATAGGTACCTATACTGTGGGCTATTATCCGGACGGTATTGCCATAGACGCATCCGGCAATATCTGGGTAACGAATAGCGGTGATTTTACGGTAACTGAATTAAGTCCTGCCGGCGAAACCCTGGGGGTGTATGCAGTGGGTTCAGGACCGGTGGGTATCAGCATCGATGCAGCAGGGGATGTCCTGGTGCTTACGAATCCGGGGGGTATCACCGTGTTATATGAGCTTGTCGGTGCTGCGAAGGGCCCCCAGTACTGGCCGTATCCAGGCCCGGTGTTCCCGGGCGGAGGGAATTACTGAGGTTGCACGATGCAGGGGCGAATGATCATGCGCCCCTGCATCGGTTATACGCGGAGTTGACAGCTTTACAGCAGAATGAGTTTTAAAAGTTGTATACAAGCCGTCAACCGGTCACGTGATGGATCATAAAGTGGACGTTCTCATTCGCGTTTTTAAGTTCGATCCTGATGCCGGGATGACGGCCCTGCCATACGCGGAAAACCTCGTCGGCGAACGCCTGCCCGATGGATTCAACATCCTTGAAATCCAGAACGATGGTGGAAAATCGTTCGAGCCCGCTCATGATCCGTCTCGCCTGGGAACGGGAAATATACTCAAACTTTTCTTTGTAAAGATTTACCGTGACCAGAGTTTTTTTAAATTCGGATGTTTCTCCGGTATACTGTCTGAATATCGTCTGCAGGTCCCTCTTTGAGGTATGACCGATCCAGCATTCCACCGTGGTCCCGGTGAGCGGTTTGATGTCTGTGATGAAGAGATCATCGACCCGGTTATCGAAGATCAGCTTCTTGTCGGAGCTTTTTATCGTCATCAGGTCAACGGCCTTTGAGGTAAAGAAAATCCCTTCCCCGCTATGGCTGTGCGGTGCTGTCGTCTGTTTACCCTTTAAAAGCTCCTGAATCGCACTCATTCTGCTGTCAAGGCCGTATTTTTTCATGATGTTATCGAAAATCCCGACGCCGCGATCCGCCACGGAAAACAAAATTCCATCATTTTCTAATTTCATTTTTACCGTAATCCGGTCAGATTGCGAATGCTCTATGGCGTTATTCAACATCTCGGTAAAAGCATACCCGGCTATTTCCGTGACATTCCGGCGGAGATGAAGAAATATTCCCGTTTCACGCCGGATGTCATCCAGAATGATATCCTCCGAAAGACCACTGTTCTTTAAGATCCTGGTGTAGGTCAATTCTGCATTCTTTATCCGGTGGACGGCGGATGCCGAAGCGGAAACATATCGCGCCCTGTTCGCCTTACCGATCAGTGCGAGCCGCCCCTGGTCCTTCAGGTCTTTAAAATAACGGTTTATATAGGAGCGGGAGAATCCGGTAACAGTAACAATATCGGCAACTCTCACCTCTCCTTTCTTTTTTAAAACACTTTCTATGAGCTTGACAATGTCCACCCTCTCCCTCCCTACAGTAGACAACTTTCTTATAATAGGTATATATAAAGTTGTCTACATGTTGTCAACAAGGCGCGTTCAGACACGATCGCAACTATGGAAGCCTCTGCGGTACAGTCAGCTTTTCTTCCGTATCTTTTCCAGATATGCCTTGATGATCTTTTCGTACCCGATGTCTTTCGGGAGGTAGTAGTGCGTGCCCTTCAGTTTGTCCGGCAGGTATTGCTGTTCCACGTACCCTCCTTCGAAATCATGGGGATACTTGTACCCGTCGCCGTAGCCGAGCCGCTCGCCCAATTCCGTGACCGGGTTGATGATGTGCTTCGGTATGTCGAGGTAGCCGTGGCGCTTGAGGTCGGCCTTCGCGTTCAGATATGCCTTGTAGGACGCATTGCTCTTCGGACACGACGCAAGGTAGGCGACCGCGTGCGCTATGGGGATGAAGCCCTCTGGCATGCCCACTGCCTCGAACGCATGGAACGCGGAAACGGCGACCGTGAGAGCGGCCGGGTCTGCATTGCCGATGTCCTCTGACGCGAATATGATCATCCTCCGCAGGAGAAACCGCGGGTCCTCTCCGGATTCGAGCATCCGGGCAAGGTAATACATGGCTGCATCCGGGTCCGAGCCGCGCATGCTCTTGATAAATGCAGAAATGGTGTGGTAGTGCTCGTCTTCCTTCCGGTCGTACGGCAAAAGGTTGACCTCGGACAGCTTCGACGCGTCCTTCAGCGTTATCAGCCTTTCGGTTTTCTTCGCCGCGATGCCTGCGAGGATCTCGACCGCGTTGAGGGCCTTTCGTGCGTCACCGTTGCTCATAACGATGAGGTAGTCCATTGCATCCTTGTCGATCGTTATGCCTTCGCTGCCGAGGCCGCGCTCTGTGTCCGAAAGTGCGTGCCCGATGATGGCCTTCAGTGCCTGCTCGTTTAATGACTCGAATACCACCAGCGTTGTCCGTGACAACAGCGCCCGGTTGAGCGCGAAGGACGGGTTGTCCGTGGAAATGCCGATGAACACGATGCTGCCGTCCTCGACGTACGGCAACAGGATCTCCTGCTGGGAGCGGTTGAGGTGCTGGAGCTCGTCGAGCACCAGGACGGTCTTTTTACCGCCGAGCGTGAGGCTGCCGGCCTGCCTCAGAACGCTGTTGATCTCCTTGGTGCCCGCGGAGACCGCAGTCATAAAAACAGGATCGTAGCCCGGCGTCGCGGTGATGATCCTGATGAACGATGTTTTGCCTGACCCCGGGGGGCCCCAGATGATGAGGGAAGGCAGGACGCCCGCATCAAGGGTCTCGCGAAGCGGTTTCCCCGGACCAAGCACGTGTTCCTGGCCGACGAGTTCATCGAGGCTGCGCGGCCTCAGTCTATGGGCGAGAGGCTGTTTCATATAATTGTGTTAATATTTACCCTGTTTTATGCTATCAGAAAATTAACCACGAAGGAAGAGGATATGAAAAACGCAGGCTGTACAAAGACGGGAAAGGTATCGTTGCGATGAAGATTGCACTGGTTGTAAAAAATAAAAAAACAACGGACATCTATGAAGAGATAAAACGGTTTACGAACTACCTCGACAGCCGCGGCATCAGCGTAATCATCGAAGCGAGCATGGCAGATTCCGTCAACCCGGACCTCGTGCGCTTCAAAGATCGGATCCCGGCCGACGTGGACATTGTCGTGGTATTCGGCGGGGACGGCACGTTCCTGTGGGCCATACGCCTCATGGGCGAGCAGAACATACCCATCATCGGTGTGAACATCGGGGGCCTGGGGTTTCTGACCGAGATCACCATGGACGAGCTGTACACGGTCACGGACCTCGTCATATCCGGGGCTGCCGTGTACGAAAAAAGGATGCGCCTGCGCACGCAGATCATGGATAACGGCACACCCCAGTTCACGTACGATGTTCTGAACGACGCGGTGATAACCAAGGGTACCATAGCACGCATGATCCTGCTCAGGACGAGTGTTGACAGCAACTATCTGACGACGTACAAAGCTGACGGACTCATCATGTCGACGTCCACGGGATCAACAGCGTATTCCATGGCATCGGGCGGTCCCATCGTATACCCGACAACGGACACGATCATCCTTGCCCCTATATCGCCGCACACCCTGACCAACAGGCCGATCGTGCTCTCGTCCGAGGCGGTCATCGAGGTCGCGCTTGAGTCCGACGAGAAGGACGTCGTCATCACGCTCGACGGCCAGGTATCGAGACCCATAAAGAGGGACTACCGGATCGTTGTTTCAAAATCACCCCATTCGGTGACGGTCATCAAATCGCCGTTCAGAAACTATTTCCAGATACTGCGCGAGAAGCTGAAATGGGGTGAGCGGTAGATGCTGAAATCCTTACGCCTGAAGGATTTTGCGATCTTTAAAGACATCACGGTACCGTTTTCAGATCGCCTGTGCATCATCAGCGGGGAAACCGGCGCGGGCAAATCCATCATGGTCGACGGCATGCTTGCACTGCTTGGCACGCGGACAGACGCCGGGGTCGTCCGGGAGGGCGCACACGAGGCAACGATCGAAGGACTGTTC
>JAJYYW010000305.1 GCA_021800575.1 bacterium | reverse complement strand
GGGGACTAAGGGGGTTAATCTGGAATCTTGAATCTTTAATCTTCAATTTCCTGAAATCCCGTGCTTCTGTGTTATCCCCCTTAAGATAAGGGGGACGAAAGGGAGTTATGATATCTTAACTTTTCCGTCCCTTCCCCTCTTAGGGGAACGCTGCGTTGTCATTCCCGCGAAAGCGGGAATCCAGAAACTGCGAAAGGCCCTGGATTCCTGCTCAAGCATACCTTCGAAGAATCCCACGGGCAGGAATGACGAAAAAAACAAATACCGGCAGACCTCAGCTTTCGTCCTCCCCCTGACAAGGGGACACAATCCCAATCAAATCATGCTGTCATGGCGAGCGACCAACGAGAGCGAAGCAATCTATCGGTGCCCGTTTGAACCAAGAGATTGCTTCGTCGCTACGCTTCTCGCAATGACCATAAAGTACGGTCCCTTCCCGCTTTTATCTCCCCTGACAAGGGGGGCTAAGGGGGTTTGATACAATCCAATCAACCCTCCATCCCCCCGATAAGGGGGCAAGAGTTTTGATTCTTGGATCTTGAACTATACGATTAACATATTCCAAACCGACGAAGAATCCACGCTGGTTACAGCGCGGTTCTTCAATCTTTGATTTCCTGCAGCATCTGCCGGATCGTCGTGCTCTTGGGAAGCGCTTCAAGCCCCTGCTCGAGGATATCTTTAGCACGGAAGCCCATGCCCTGCGCCTTATAGATCAGCGCCATCTGCATATAGCCGTTTTCGTAGCCTGGATTCAACAACACCGCCATCTTGTAGGACTCGATGGCATTGAACCAGTCGTTCTCCTGGTTGTAAAACGTGCCCAGCAGTGCGTACATCATGAAGTCGGACGGGACATAGTAAATACCGGTTTTTAACACCCCGATCGCATCATCGAGCTTGTGCCCGGAGGCGTAGATATTTGCAAGCATACGGTAGGCATCAGCATACCCGGTGTTCTTATGGATGATATACTGTAATGTTTGAATGGCCGCGTCAGTATCCCCTGTCTGGCTCTGTAGGGCGGCCGTATAAAAAAGCATCACCTCGTTCGAGATGTGCAGACCCTCGAGCTCATCGAGCGCCTGTGTTCTGTCCGGCGTTATAGAAATGAAAGCGGGGAGGTAACGATTGAGGTTCGAAGTATCGGTGAGCATAAGCCCCTTCAAAATGTCTGCCGCAAGCGCACTATCAGATAAACGGGTCTGACGGGACTTCGCGACTGCGGTAAATCCCTGTACACCGGTCTGCGTGTCGCTGAGGCTTACCCGCGGCGTCGTGATGAGCGCGTTGACCAGGACCCAGAGGCCGTCAGGCAGATCCCCTGCCGTTTGCCGGATCCTCTGCATCGGAACATTGAACAGGATAAGCCGGGAAAGAACATCCCCTGTATACGGGGGATAGATCCTGCACGCCTTCGTATAGTATGTTATGGCTTTGGCATCATCGCCACGATCAAGCTCAAGGTCACCTATCCTCAAAAAAAGCGATGCGTTGGTGGGATCCAGCGTCAATGCCTGCCGGGTGTATGCGATTGCATGCCGGAGGTCTCCCCGGTGCTGGTAGAGCGCGCCGATGTCCTCGGGATAATAGGGGTTCCAGGGACACAGGCCTGCCGCGCGCTTGAACTGCGTAAGGGCATGTTCGAGTGCCGTTGGTTCACCGGTCAGATCAAATACGCGGTACCATGCAGTTCCTTCTGAAAAAGCAGCCTTGTCCGTGGTGATAAATCTCTGCGCATGCCGGAAGGTCGCAATGGCCTGTTCAAGCTCGCTGCGCTGACCACCATCGGGACGGTTGGTACGGGAACGGCCGGCCATCTCGCTGGCGCCCTTTTCGTACAGGTACTGTCCGTAGATAGCGCGCGAGCAGAACGCCGCGACGATGATAAAAAACACACCGGACAACACTGCAACAAGGACCCGCTGAGGTTTTGAAAAGACCTTGATATAGTCGAGCGGCAGGCTCAGTCCATTGATCTGGAGAACGGATGCAGTACCTGCCAATAAAAGTAGTGCGGAGATCGCGTTTGACGGCACGAGTATGCCGAAGTCTACGAAGTTATGGAAGATCAAAAAAAGGGTCGACGTGGCACCAGCCCACAGGACCGCCCTTTTCAGATCAGACGAGGTGTGCCGTATCTCCAGCACGATAACGGAGAGCCACGCCCAAAGCGCCCATAGGACCAGACCAAGACCGATGATACCGGTATCGTCGGCCGTCTCGAGAAACGTGTTATGCGCGTGGTTGACAAGGTACAGGATGTCGGAGGGCCTGAACCGGTGGAACGCGTCCTCATAGGTGCCGATGCCCCAGCCCACAAGCGGATGCTGAAAAAACATCTTGAGGGAGCCGAGCCAGATCCCGAGCCGCTGAGAAGCACTGAGGGCGAACAAGCTGCTGAAGATCCGGTGTTCGAACGGGTACAGGCTCAGGATAAAGATACCGGCCAGCAGTCCGGCGCCGAACAGGATGAATCCGGTTTTCTTACTGTACACGCCGAGCCAGGCCGCGCCGAGAATCGTGACGGACACGGCCAGCACAAAGGAGATGTATGCGCCCCGGGAAACGGCGAACAGGAAGCTGATGAGCAGGATGAACAACGAGGTGAACCACAGTATCCTGTCCCGCGTGCGCTGGTGCTTGTACAGGCTCAGCGCGATGGTGTACGGGATCAGCATGCCCGCGAGCATCGCGAGATGGTTGTGGTTGACGAGCCATCCGGAGAATACATGTTCTCCGGCTTTCAGATGGACGGCGGCCTTCACCAGAAAGACGGCCAGGAGCAGGGTGTTGGCGAAGATAACGGATTTGATAAGGGTAAGGCTGCTCTCCCGTTTGCCGAACGCCGCGGTATAGTAAATAAAGAAAAGGAGAATGAGAAAAAACAACAGCAGGGTTTCGATGACGTACCGCTGGTTGACGGGCCCGAGAATTGCCGTCTGGAGCACGATATATCCGAGGAACACGAGCAGGGGGATAAAAAACGCGTTTCT
>JAJYYW010000304.1 GCA_021800575.1 bacterium | reverse complement strand
CCCGAGGAGCGTCCAGGCTGCCGTGGCGGCGTCCTCGCCTTTCCGGATAAAGGCCTCGAGGCGGTCTGCCGTGCCCTGCAGGGCCTTGACCGTATCGCCCTGGATCAGCACATAGGTGGCTCCGGACAAAACGTCGCCCCATGTCTTTTGTACGGCCTGCTCGGCACTGCGGGTGGCAGCGCTCTCGGAATTCATAGCTTGTACGTCCACCCGCACCGCGGGCCGCGCCAGGAACGCCATGGCCACGCCGAAAACGCCGGCAACGGCAAATGCCTTCCATCCGCTGGAGAGCGCGAGCCGCGTGGTTATCCTCTCCATGGGCATAATGCCCTCTTTTTTTGACGGGGATATCCTGCGGAAGACCAGGGGAAATACCGTGTGGACAAAGGCGAACGAGAACAGCGTGCCGAGGGCCGTAAACTGGCCGATCTCGGCAAGGATCGGGAATCCGCTAAAGCTGAGCGCAAGAAACGAGCCGATGGTCGTAAACGATGCGCCCAGCCCGACCCAGAACGACTGGCGGGATGCAGAGGTCCCTGTCGTTGTCCGCGGCTGATCGAGGAACAACAGGTACGCGATACCATAATCGACATTGATCGAGACAATGGCACCTCCGAAGCCAATGGCGAGAATGGATATGTTCTGCCTGAGGAGCGACATCACGAACAACGCGAGCGCGGTCCCCGCAAATGCAGGGATCAGCGCCATAATACCGATGTACCACCGGGGAAAACTGATCAGAAGAAGCAATCCGATACCCAGCGTGGAAAAAAGCAGTGCACGCATGGTGTCCCTGCGCACAATGGTTTCGTTGTCGATCGCTGCACGGTACGAGCCGACCGGCGTGACGACTATGTTTCCGGCATCACTGCCGAGCGCGCGGTCCATGTCCGCGGTGAGCTTGTGTATGAGTGCGTTTACCTTGAACGCAAAGGCGCTGTCCGTGGTCGATCGCCGGGGATCGGCTATGATAAGGATGTGCCTGCGGTCATGGCTCATGATGAAGTTGTCGTAGATGCGGGCGTTCTGCACCGGCAGCAGCCCTGCCATGCGCGCCAGCACGAGGTTGCGCAACCCGAGGGGGTCCTTCGCGATCAGGTCTGTCTGCCCCAGCCCGCCGAGCCCCTGGAGGTTGTCCATGTTGCGCTGTATCGCCGCGGCGACCGAACCGGCAGAAAGAAGGGGAAGAACGGACGTTTCGAGCTGGCTGCGCGAAAACAGGAACGGTAGGTTGGAGACGACCTTCGAGAGAAGCAGCGGCATCGCCTGCTCGGAATCTTCCAACCCGACGTCTTTGAATATGCCGCTTTGGTTCAATCCCTGCTGGAGGTAGGTCGCAGCGCTCACGAGAAGGGCGCTGTCCGGACGCTGGGTTGTCAGGCCGACATCGATGACGACCCTGTCGAACACGGGATACTGCGTTATGATGTCGCGGGCCTCGTTGATCACGGGATCGCGCCTGGGCATGCCCGCTGCTATATCGGTTTGTATGGTGAGGTTGCGCTGACCTGCCAGATACAGACCTGCAAAGACGATGGCCACGGCGATGACGGCCTTCCACCGGATAAGAGACGATGGTCTGCTCATCGCTTCGTGAGCCTCCTTCTCAGGGACAGGGGCACCAACAGCCGCAGGACGATGAGCCGGCCGAACGTTCCCGCGTTTCTCCAGAAATCGACGAAGGGACGGAAATGGGAGATCCGTTCAGCCCCGGGCTGGTACAGGACCGACACCGGCAGTTCGACAACGCCGATAGTGTGCCAGTGCGCAAGCACCAGTATCTCCACCTCGAACTGGAACCGCCTCGCCCGTGATTTCAGGGCGAGCGTTTCTTTGATCGGGTAGATGCGGAACCCGCTCTGGGAATCCGACAGCACAGGACCGCCCGACAGGCGGACCCAGAAGTTGGAAAACTTTCTTCCAAAGCGGCTGGTCCACTGGATCGAGGGATCGTTGAGCATGCCTTCCCGCTTGCCCACGACAAGGACCGGCCGCTCATACGCGAGTGCGTTCATCAGGGAAACAGCGTCCGACGGGTCATGCTGGCCGTCTGCATCCATGGTGACGGCGAAATCCGCTTCATATGCTGCGGCGGCAAAACCCGTTAAAAGCGCCGCCCCCTTGCCCCGGTTGCGCTCATGGCGCAGGAGCGCGAACCCCTGCATTGAGTCAAGGATACCGGACGTGGCATCGGTAGAGCCGTCATCCACGACATAGACCGGAAGCCCCAGTGCGCACGCACGCTCGATGACAGACTTTACCGTCGGTGCGTGGTTGTACACAGGAATAACGATGGCAAACTTAGGCGCTTTGCGCATGTTGCCCGGAGGTTGTCACGAACTCCTTGTTGTCGTCATGACATATCTTCTTGATGATTCGCCTGCCCGATGCAACCGCGGTCGGGACCCCGCCGCCGGGCTCCACCCACTGACCGGCCAGATAAAAGTTCTTCAGGCCCCCGAGGGTCTTCGGGACCGGGTTCTTGAGCGTTTCACCGGTCATGAGCCAGCCCTCGAATGCGCCGCGGTAATTGCGGGTGTACCGCAGGAACGTGTACGGCGTCGCGACATCGATCACCTCGACCTTCGCCCTGATGCCGGGATAGAACGTCTCGAGCCTGTCGAGCACCCGGCGCGCAACCACGTCCTTTTCCCTGGTGTAGGCTTCCTCGCTCTTGTTCCGGAGGTCCATCCAGTAGTCGTACTCTGTCTCGACCTCGACCTGGATCACGGTCTTGTCCCCGGGATTCATGACCTTATCATACGTGTAGTCCCTGACGAGAAGACGGTCGGCAGTGCTGCCCGCGATCGTCAGCGGTTCTTTGAGAAAGAATACATTGACCGGCGGATACGGCTTCAGTTCCCCCTTGACACCGAAGCTGATCAGCATCAGCGGGGTGAACATCTGCCAGGTGTGAAACATCTGCTCGAACCGCTTGTTCATGTACCGGCCGTCCAGCATGTCCTTCAGGGTCGCGTGCAGGTCGGCAGCCGAGATGACGATGTCCGCC
>JAJYYW010000303.1 GCA_021800575.1 bacterium | reverse complement strand
TTTGACGGTGGGTTTCTACGTTAAACTAAAGACTAATAGTTCAAAACTAAAGAGTAAACGTCCTCGGTGGTATTTTTCTTTTACTATTGAATCTTTAATATTTAATTTTGAATAGTGAATCTTTTCCCAGAAAGGGGGCGTGACTTAACGCCTATGGAAGTACTTTTCTATTTCAGTACTTGACAGAAGAAATACGAAAGGTCTGCCGTGCGGACAGTTAAGGGGAATGTTGAGCTCATCGAGCTGGGCAAACAGCGCCCGTATCTTTTCGACAGGAAGATTGTCGCCTGCCCTCACTGCACTCTTACATGCGACGTCAGCCATAATCCGGTACAGGGGGTCTGTTTTCTGGTCCGCCGTCAGCTCCGTGTGGCTTGCCCCGTCCGTGTTCATGCTGTTGTCGATGACCTCTATCAGGGACAGCGGCGTAAAGACAGTACCTGCAGGTATGGCATGCACCTTCACACTCCTGCTTCCGATCGAGAACCCATAGCCCAAAGCATCAAGAGACGTGTTCAGTTCGGCGAGCATACTCATCCTGCGCTCGTTTAAGAAGATCTCCTGGGGGACCGTGAGCAATTGGGACTTTCTTTGTTGAGCTGTCGAGTTTCTCAGGAGCTGTTCAAACAGGATCCGCTCGTGCATGGCATGCTGATCGATGAGCACGAGATTGTCCGGAGAAGACGCGACAATATATGTTGCATGGAACTGGGCGTGAATGTTCAGCGATGAAAACGCTCCGTTGGTCAGCATGGTTTGCTGTACGTCTGGTCCACCAGGAAGGCCCATGTCAGGGCGCCGGGTGCGGGGTGCAAAGAGCGTCCGATGAGAGCCGGATACTCCATAGTCGCTTACGCCGGTTTTGATGTTCTGATGGTTTGTCCTGTACGATTCAACGGCTTCTTTTATTTCCTCCCGGTATGCAGCGGCATCCTGGTTTGCGGCTCCGGAGGTATACGGGATCAAACGCTTGTTGATGGCATCGTGTACAGCAGCGCCCACGGCATCGTAGACCATGGATTTGTCTGCGAATTTGACCGCAGTTTTCGTCGGGTTGATGTTCACGTCAAGAAAGTGATGGGGTAGAGAGATGTTCAGGACGGCAAACGGGTATCGTCCCCGCTGAAGGCTGGTCGAATAGGCACTGGTTATCGTATAGTTCAATGACCTGTCGATGATGTATCGTCCGTTGACAAACAGGTACATCAATCGTGATGAGTTCAGGGTATAATCCGGATCCGACACAGAGCCCGTGACTTTGATAATCCCATTGTCATAGGACGCCTCGTAAAGTTTGTCTTTGAGCCCCTGGTCGTACCTGAGTATTGCCCGCGCCTCGAGCGGGGCAGCCTGAATGTTAAAGACTTCTTTGGCATTGTGGACAAGCCGTATGCCGATATCCGGATACCCGAACACGAACCGATCGATAACATCGAGGCACGCCCGGTATTCAGCCTGCGCAGAAGCAAGGAATTTTTTCCTCGCCGGTGTATTGAAAAACAGGTTTGACACCGTTACAGTCGTACCGCTGTCGTGTGCCGTTTGTGATGTATTGACAATATCGCCTCCACGGACACTGACAATCGTTCCGGTTTCGGCATTTTTATGGCGGGTAATGATCTCGAGCTCCGCTATGACACCGATGCTGTAGAGCGCTTCGCCCCTGAAACCGAGGGTCGCGATGTCGTAGAGGTCGTTTTCACCGGCGAGCTTACTGGTTGTATGTCTTAGGACTGCAAGGCCGATGTCTTCCGGCAGCATGCCGGTACCATTATCCCGTACACGGATAGAGTCTCTGCCCCCGTTTTTGAGCTCAATGGTTATTGAACCGGCACCGGCATCGACCGCGTTCTCCAGCAGTTCCTTGATGATTGAGGCAGGCCTCTCGATGACCTCTCCTGCGGCGATCTTGCTGACCAGTTCTTCTGGCAGTTTATGTATGATTCCCATCGTATCCCCTGTAAAGAATTTATGAAGCTCCGTGACCTCGATTCAGTATAGCCGCTTGCGAACCATATTTCAATTGTTCTGTTGTAATTTATGCAGAGCATGCTATGGTAACGTTTAAATATTCATGAACAGAAGGGTGGAGAGCGTTTTATGAAGGCACATATAGAATCTCTCGTTGAGTATATGCAGTACCTGAAAGAGCTTGGATGCGACGGGTTTCCCGTGCAGTCACGGCCCGGACAGGATCGCCCTGCAGCATTCAGTGTACCCGTACCGGGTGACGATCAAAAACTGTCCATGGAAAACATACGGCTTGCTGTCGAGGAGTGCAGGAAGTGCAGGCTTGCAGGCACGCGGACGCATGCCGTCCCCGGTGAAGGCAATGAAAAAACAGATATCATGTTTATCGGTGAGGCCCCCGGGTATGATGAAGATCAGCAGGGAAGGCCGTTTGTGGGAAGGGCGGGAAGGCTCCTCACGGATATTATCACGGCGATGGGTATGACCCGTGAAGAGGTATTCATAGCGAACGTCATCAAGTGCCGGCCGCCTGACAACAGGGAACCCATGGGTGATGAGATCGAAGCGTGTTCCCCGTATCTGTTCCGCCAGATAGAGATTATTCAGCCGAAGATCATCGTCACCCTTGGCAGGTATTCGACGACGACCATCCTCGGTCTCAGCCAGCAGACGCGGATGTCTGACCTGCGAGGAAGGTTCTTCAGTTTCAAAGGTGCCAAGGTTATGCCGACCTATCATCCTGCGTACCTCCTGCGCAATGAAAAGGACAAGAAGCTTGTGTGGAGCGACATGAAGCTTGTTCTGCAGGAGCTCGGCCGGCCGGTTCCTGCCGCGAAATCACGCTGAGGACTGTTGCGGTTATGATGCGGTTCACGGCATGGGCACAGTGCACGATGTCCTGCAGCCTTACGACACTGTTCACGTTCTCATTCGGCACCGGCAAGGTTCGTGATAGAAATAAGTTGAAATAATTTCAATAGAAAAAATATCCTCTTCTTTTACTTGTAAATAATCTTTGTCTAAAATAACAAAGTCTTTTTTTTTATT
>JAJYYW010000302.1 GCA_021800575.1 bacterium | reverse complement strand
AGGGACATTTTATAAATCTGGCACGCACCCTGCCTTAGGTATGGCTGAGGAGGTACGCAATGAGACCAAAAACTATTCGAAGATTGAAACAGGGGGCGGGCATCCTGCTATCTGCCTTCATGATGACCGTTGCTTTCGGAACCTGTGTATCGGCATGGGAAACGACCGAGTACTGGACGTCCTGCGTGGAGGACATCCACCCGTATGGTGTTCCTGAACTGATGATCGGAAACTATTTCAGCGTCAATAAAAGTGCACTGAACGGAAGCACCGCATTTCCGACGGACCTTGGACTCGAGACCGGGGTCCTGCCGTTTAACAAGGTGCAGATGGAGGTTGGTATCGATGCGATGTATCCGTCTCCTGATCCCTATATGTTCAACGCAAAGATCGGAACACCTGAAGACGCCATCGTGAAGGGCTTTCCCGGTATTGCCGCCGGCGTTTACGACGTCGGCACCAACCCGTCCACGACTGCCTACGATATTGCAGACATCATCGTCGGCAAAACCATTCCCTACATAGGCAGGCTGCACGCCGGCTACTATTACGGCAATCATGCCGTGCTTCTGAACAGCAGCGGCCAGCCCGAAAACCAGGGGTGGATGGTCGGATTCGACAGGACGATATGGGATCCGGGCAAACAGTGGCTCGATTCCCTTGTCCTGGCAGCCGATTATGCATCTGGCAAGAACTATATCGGCGGCGGAGGGTTCGGGATCTATTTTAACTGGACCAAAAACATCAGCCTGCTCACTGGTCCTGTCTGGTTCAACGACACCGGCATCAATGGTGCGTGGAAATGGACCACGCAGGTGTACGTAAACTTTTAAAGGAGGAAATCATGGGTGAACAAAAAACAAATGCACAGATCAAATCGACTCTCGGATTAACCGGCGTGACGGTCAATGCCATGGCTTTGATAGCCCCGGGTGCGTTTCTCTGGATCACGTATCAGATGCAGGCGGCGGCAACGGCACCGAATGGTGCATCGGTCGCAACGGACATATGGTCGGGCATCGTCTTTGCACTGCTTTTGGCTTTTCTGACGGCGCTCTCCTACGCTGAGCTTGCCAAGATCTATCCGGAGGCCGGGTTCGGGAGTTCCTATTACTTTGCCGAAAAGGCCTTTCTTGACCAGGAAAACAAGGCACACCATAAATGGGCGCGTCTGGCAAAGCTCGTTACCGGATGGGCAGCGCACCTGTTCTACTGGGTATACCCCGGGGTGATGGTCGCCATGATGGCAATCCTGATCGGCTACCTGTATGCTGCGTTCACCGGGCGTACGCTGTCCACCCTGGAACTGACGGCCATAGCAGTGGCATTTGCCGGCATGGTCGGATACATTGCATACCGCGGTGTTACCGGATCGACCATAACCGCCTTCATCATCAACGTCGTCCAGCTTATCTCCCTGATAGGTTTCAGCATCGCAGCGATCATCTACAGGCTGCAAAACCCCGGGCACGTGACAACCTGGGCGTTCAGCAGTGCATGGGATGTCGTCAAGATACACTCCCTGCAGGGCATGCTCATACAATCCACGATAGCGATCCTGATCCTGGTCGGTTTCGAGAGCTCGACGGCGTTTGCAGCAGAGGCAAAAAACCCGAAACGGGACATCCCGAGGGCGGTGATCATATCGCTGGTCATCCAGGGGCTGTTTGCCTACCTGTTTGAATATTTCGCTGCAAACTATATGGTCAGCGAAAGGATGGTCAATACGACGGTCACCAACGGAGTCAGCACGACCGTGACAGGACTGGCAGCGGCCGGTGCATCGAGCGCCCCCATGGGCGACATGTCCATCGTGCTGGGCAACAGCCTGCTGGGCGGTATCGGCTTCGGCCTTATGGTCACGATTGGCCTGACTGTTGCCCTCGCGATTCTCGGCACGACGTTGAGCGCGATCAACACGGCGGTCAGGGTCAGCTATGCTATGGCACAGGACAATGAAATGCCTGCGTTGCTCAACAGCCTTCACGGGCGCTTTGCAACGCCACACCGGGCTGTGTGGGTGCTGGTCGCTGTATCGGCGCTGATAGCAGCCGTCGGGGTCCGTTCTGTCGACGGTCTGACCGGCATCACCCTTGCCTCGAACTTTGGTACCTTTGTGTTATACGGGTTGACCTGCGTCTGGACGATCATCGCATTCTCCGGCCGGAAAGATCATAGTATGATGAAGCACACGATCATACCGGCGCTCGGACTGCTTGCAAATCTTGCAATGCTCGCGGCAATACTGTACCTCTATATCATCGGGAACAGCGATGCGAAGGCAGAAGCCTATATCTGCTTTGCGATTGCAGGTCTGTGGGCAGCGGTGAGCGTCCTGTATGTCCTGTTCAATAACAGGCGTTCGGGACGTGCCCTTATCGGAGCCGGATATAAAGAATCGTGAATCCTTTAAAGCCACAGTTTGAATTTTTCCAGAGTACTGATAAAGGACCTGTGCGTCCAAACAATGAAGACGCTGTCGGCCTTTATCAGTACGATGACGGGGTGTGCATGATCGTTGCAGACGGTCTCGGCGCCCATAATGCCGGAGAGGTCGCCAGTGCGCTTGCGCTGGAAATCATGGAGCGTGAGCTATCGGCACAGCAGGACGCCGGACTTTCCATGAGAAACCTGCGCAATGCCATACGCCAGGCAAACCTCGAGGTGTATCAGAAAGCCATCACCGTACCGGAGCTTGCACGCATGGGATCGGCGGTCACCGCGAGTGTGGTGACCGGGGGCTGCCTCCTGACGGCGCACATCGGCGATTGCCGGCTGTATCTGCTCAGAAACGGTGTCCTCACGCAGCTGACCAAGGACCATACCTGGGTTGGAGAGCGGGTTGAGTACGGCATCCTCACTCCCGAAGAGGCGCGAACCCATCCGAACCGGCACATGTTAACCCGCTACCTCGGTTATGAGCTGCTTGCATCAATCGATTTTCTCAAGATAGACCTCCAGGCTGGCGACACGCTGCTCCAGTGCAGCGATGGTGCATACGAGGTGCTGACCGATGACGAACTTGCCGG
>JAJYYW010000002.1:1528-13645 GCA_021800575.1 bacterium | reverse complement strand
ACCTGAAACAGTTCCATTTCGGGATTGTTGTCCTTAAGGTTGAAGCAGATGATGGCACGTTCATGGGTAGTTCCAGGAGTGCATGATTTCTGAAAATTCACGCCCGGCGGTTATTTGTAGACCTTGCTTTTTATGGTAACTTGCATGTATATATCATGTAATACGAAGAAAGGATCGGACCTATGAAATATATTGTTTTGCAGGGCGACGGCATGGCGGATTACCCGCTTGCATCATTGAACGGCGGGACGCCGCTCTCGGTCGCGCGGAAAAAGAACATCGACATGCTTGCACAAAAGAGCATCGTCGGCATGATACGGACCATTCCCGCGGGCATGCACCCCGGCAGCGATGTCGGCAACATGACCATCTTCGGCTATGACCCGAGAACATATTACACCGGCAGGGCACCGATTGAGGCGGCAGGACAGGACATCGCGCTGGACAAGGACGATGTCGCGTGCAGGTGCAATCTCGTCACCCTGGACCGGCAGGGCGCCACGACCACGATGAAAGACTACAGCGCCGGGCATATTACGACCGAAGAGGCTGTCGAACTGATCCGTACGCTCTCGTCTTCGCTGCGGCACGACGGGTTTACCTTCTACCCCGGGGTGAGCTACCGCCACCTCATCGTATGGCACCACGGGCTGGATGGCATCACGACGTTCCCGCCGCACGACATTACGGACCAGGGCATCGATACGCACATGCCCGCTGGCGCCGGTGCGGACAAGCTCATCGACCTGATGAAATCGTCATGGGGTGTCCTCGACGCCCATGCGATCAATCAAAAGCGCATTGCAGCGGGCAAGGACCCTGCCAACAGCATCTGGATCTGGGGTCTGGGCAAGGCAATGCATGTTCCAAAATTCAAAGACCTGCACCACCTGTCCGGCGCATGCATCTCCGCTGTTGACCTTGTCCGGGGGATTGCCAAACTTGCAGGGTTCGATATCATTGCTGTTCCGGGGATAACCGGCTGGGTTGACACGAACTACACCGGCAAGGCTGAGTACGGCGTCAATGCCCTGCAGGACCATGACCTTGTCTATATCCACGTGGAAGCGCCGGATGAAGCAGGGCACAACGGCGATACAGCGCTCAAGATCAAGGCGATCGAAGACTTCGACGAGAAGGTCGTGGGCGGCGTACTCAACGGGATGAAGCGTTACGGTGCCTTCAGACTGCTGATTATGCCCGACCACCGGACGCCGATAGCCCGCAAGACGCATACCGAAGAACCCGTCCCCTTCCTCCTGTACGATTCAGAGCATGAGGTTGATTCGGGCACATCGTACGACGAGTTCGGTGCCGAAAAGGGCGGTATCTTCGTGGAGCATGGCTTCGAGATCATGCAGCGGTTGATCCACGGCTGGAGGTAGGGAAAACGGTTTTTAGTGCAGTTTGCCGGCGAGCGTATCGGTCCTGAGGAGCGTTATCTCGCCCCGCTCCGTCGATATGAGGCCTTCTTTTTCAAGCTCCCGTGTGATCCGTATGGTCGTTTCCACGGTCGTGCCGCACATCTCCGCGATGTCCTGACGCTTGATCTTGAGGACAGGGTTGCCGCTCGCCTCGAACATCTTGATGAGTGTGAAGATGATCCGCTTGTCCACGTGCTCGGTTGCAATGTTCTTGACCGTGTCCAGCATGTCCCTGAGCTTGCGGCCGAGGTCGGAAATGATATCGAGCGCGATCTGCGGTTCCCGGTTGAGCAGGTCGATCAGCCGGTGCCGGTCGATCACAAAGGCCTTCGTGTCCTGCATGGCAACTGCGGCGGCTGGGTAAGGCCTGTTGTCGAATACAGCGACTTCCCCGAATATCTGTCCCTTCTCAATCACGCGTACGATGACATCCTTGCCCTCGGGTGAATGCTTGACGACCTTGATCCTTCCCTCAATGATCAATCCCATGGACCGGGGCGGCTCGCCCTCGTTGAAGATGGTTTCGTCCTTCGCGTAGGATTTCTCCGTACCGATGGCTGCCACCTTCTCGAGCAGGATGTCCGAGACCGTGTAAAAGAACGGGAATTTTTTAAGTATTTGTACTGCCGTTTGCATCACGGAACCCGTGCAGGTAGGACCGTATCAGGTATGCCTTATAGAGAAGCTCATAGTCAGCAGCGCTTCGTTTCCAGGAAAAATCGTATGCCATGCCAGCCCTGATCAGGCGCTGCCATCGCTGACGGTCGTGGTAAGCATCGAGGACTTTGCGCAGCGCTGCGAGCATGTCCTCTGCGTTCTGCGGCTCGAACTTAAACCCGTTGCCTTGTTCTGAAGACGGGTTGTACTCCATCACCGTATCATTCAGTCCCCCGGTGGTACTCACGACAGGAACCGTCCCGTACTTCAGGCTGTACATCTGGTTGAGACCGCACGGCTCGTACACGGACGGCATCAGGAAGACGTCCGCGCCGGCCTCTATGAGGTGCGCCAGGCTGTTATCAAACCCTATTCTGACGCTCATCCTGCCGCTGTGCCCGGCTGCTATCTTCTGGACACGGTCTTCATACACCTTATCGCCGCTGCCGAGCAGGACCAGCTTGAATCCCATGGACAATATCCGGTTGATCGATCCGAGCAGGAGGTCAATGCCTTTCTGCTGGGCAAGACGCGTTATCATGCCGATGACCGGCGCATCGGTGGTGTCCAGGTTGAACATCTTATTCAGGGTCACTTTGTTACTCTGTTTCATGTCAAGGGTTTCACGGGTGTACTGATGCGGAATAAACCTGTCCTGAGCCGGATCCCACTGCGCGTAGTCGACACCGTTGAGGATCCCGAACAAGTCATGTTGACGGGTCTTCAGGACGCCGTCCATCCGGTAGCCAAACGCCGGTGTCAGGATCTCCCTGCTGTACGTCGGGCTCACGGTCGTGACTGCGTCGGCAAAGACGATGCCCGCCTTGAGCAGGCTGAGTTTGCCGTAGAATTCAAGGTAATCGCTCGTGAAATATTCCCAGCCCAGTCCGGTCAACGGCATATCGAAGTGCCAGAATGTTCCCTGGTAGCCGATGTTGTGGATGGTGAACACAGACACCGTGCCCCGGTAATAATCTCTCTCAAGGGCCTTCATGTACACCGGAACAAGTCCTGACTGCCAGTCATGCGTATGGATAATGTCGGGCTTGATACCCAATTTCTTCAGGAGTACGAGGACTGCGCGTGAAAAAAAGATGAACCGCTGTGCATTGTCAGGGTAATCGATGCCGTTCTTATCGACGTACAGACCGTCCCTGGAAAACAGGGCGTCGTTGGCGATAAAGTATGCCGTTGCGTGCTCGTTGACCGCGATCGAGTAGACGTCCGCGGTGTGGACCTGCGCATCAAGCCTGATGGACAGGGAGAGCGGTTCCCTGACCGGCTTGTATTTATCTGCAACCGACGGATACAGGGGCGATACGATGATGACCTGGTGCCCCCGGTCTGCCAGCGAGAGCGGAAGCGCACCAAGAACGTCCGCAAGGCCGCCCGTCTTCGAGTAGGGGACGACCTCCGACCCCGCGTGTACGATGATCATGATATCTCCCGCAGGTAGGCCGCAGCCTGCTCCGGGGATGTCGGGTTGATGAAAAAGCCCGTTCCCCATTCAAAGCCTGCGACCTTGGTCAGGACCGGGATGATCTCGAAATGCCAGTGGTAGTGCTCGAGGTGTTCGGCGGTCAGGGGGGATGTGTGGAGGATGAAGTTGAACGACGGATAGTTCAGCGCCTTGTCGAGCTTGCCGATGACCTCAAGGAATATGTTCGCGAGGCTCTCGAGCATATCGTGGGTCGTTGCCTCGTAGTGCGAGAAGTGCCGCCGCGGGAGAAGCCACGTTTCGAATGGGAACCTGGAGGCGTACGGCGTGAACGCGATGAAGTCGACGTTCTGCGTAACGAGCCTGTCCTTTTCCGAAATCTCCTGCCGTATCATATCACAGAAGATGCACCGTTCCTTGTACTCGTAGTAATCCTTGGAACCGTGGAGCTCTTCTTCGACGGTTATCGGGACTATCGGCAGTGCGATCAGCTGCGAATGCGTATGTTCGAGCGATGCACCGGCTGCTTCTCCCTGGTTCTTGAATATCAGGATGTACTTGAACCGCTTGTCGCGTTTGAGGTCCCGTATCCGTTCCCGGTAGGTCCAGAGCACATCCTTCATGGTGTCGACCGAAAAGGCGGACATGAGCTTGTTATGATCGCTGGTCTCGATGATGACCTCATGCGCCCCCACGCCGTTCATCTTGTCGTACATGCCGTTTCCTTCGCGGTCCAGATCGCCTTCTATCTGGAGCGCCGGAAATTTGTTCGGGACGACGCGGAGCGACCAGCCGGGCTTGTCCGGGAGACTGCCGTCTTTCCTGATGGCCAGGATCTCGTGCGGCGTTTTATCTTCATTGCCGTAGTCGAACGGGCAAAAGGCATTCTCTGCCTTCTCAACGGGCTTATGGTTGAAATCGGACGGGCGTTTTGAGCGCTCGGACGATATGATGACCCATCGGCCTAATATCGGGTCTTTTCTTAATTCAGACATTACATTTTCCTCCAATCAAATGTTGATGTTCCGGACACTGTATCATAAAAGTCCACCGGTATGGTAATCCCCCTGCTTTCCCCGGGTTCCATGTCGAGGTCATACACGAGCATGAAGCACGTTCCCTGGTAGGTCCGTTCAAAACCACTCTCGGACGCCGACACGGTCTCCAGGGGGTAGGCAAGCACTGCCGACACCGATGGTGTTGATATCTTTATCCCCATTTTCTGCCATGCATCAAGCAATTCGAAACTCTCGATCCCGGCTGACTCTATGAAATCTGCCATGCCCCTGGTCTGTCTGCCCGCGGGTCCGTTGAGAACGACGGTGCGCTGATCGTCGGTAGCGAGAAGCGTCAGGTTCAGCTCGACAAGCATTTCCGTCTCGATCCGGATGTCTGAGTTATTCGTGAGCCGGTAGCCGGCCTCCAGTCTTTGTTCGAACAGCCGGTAGTTTTTCTCCATGCGCAGCGGGACGGACCTGCTGTCGTGCAGCAGATGCCCTTCCCGGGACAAAAACACAATATTGCCCTCCTGCTTCAGAAGATCGTGCCGCTCCAGCGTGAAATCGCCGAGGTCCTGGTAGTCGTTCCTGTAGAGCCGGTCGAGGAGAACAACCTCCCGCGGCAGGAAATGTTCTACGAAGCTGTACCGCGGATGCCAGTCGTAGATCAGCTTCTGTTCGAGATTGTCTTCCTTGACGTGCACCCGGCCGTGTATAGTTACCGGGGCGTCAGCCGAGGCCTGGTTTGCCTGTTGCTGTGTGATAAGATCGTGGTAGGCCTCTTTGCGCCGGGTCATGACGTTCGTGATGTTGAAATTGTGGTCCCGGACATCGAGCTCCAGCAGGGCTCCTCCCTTGGACGGTCCCAGGTACACGGAGAGGTGTTTGTTCTTGAGGACGATCTCGTCCTCGCCGTCCAGGTCGATGTCCAGCGAACTGTACGCAACGCCGTGGGGCTGTGACCGGTGTCCGTCGATGATGCCCTCGGCCTTCAGGAGGTGTTCGTACACGGCATGGCGCAGATAGTTGAGATACACGCCGCCGAACAGCCCGTGCCAGTAGACACAGTTGGACTGCGACTTGAACAACTCGCGCCGCGCGTCGTCCAACTGAAAGCCCATCCTGGCTTCCATGGTTGCAAGCATGGCGCTGACCTGCAGCATGCGTTTATGCATCCAGTTGCTCTCCGGGTATTTCACGAGGAAATTGTCCCAGAAGCCGCCCCGCACAAAGGGGTTGGAGCGTGTATCTATGCCCGCTGATTCCAGGGATGCCTTGAACAGCCTGAATTTTGTTCCTGCATCCGGTGGCAGTGCCCAGTCGAGCATCTCCTCGTACGAGGCGGACGGCAGGTGGATCCTGCCCACCGGTGCACGGGTCGTCAGCTCTTCACCCTGCGGCGTGATGTTGAGCCAGCTGGTATGCTTTTCAAGCTCGGTAAAGAAGCGCTCGAGCCAGCCCTGTTCAAAGACCCATGCATAGGTTCCGGGCCAGAGTCCGAATTTTTCCCCGTCATCGGCATAGGTCACGGAATGAATGGTGCCGCTGTCCCGGTAGCGCTGCAGGATATCGATCACCTGGGCCGGCTCTTTGAAGGGTATCGCATACCGCAGCTGTTTTTGGATCGGAAACAGGTACAACGGGTGCCCCGCACGTTCGGTGATGTAACAGCCATGGATGTCTTTTTCCTCCAGGCCCGCGTAGTAGAAATGCGTGTCGTCCACGGTCGTATACCGGATGCCGAGGTCCGACAGGAGCACCGGGAGAAACGGGTCCCAGACCCGTTCCGTGAGCCAGATGCCCCGCGGGTTTTGCTTGAAACGTGTCCTGATAAACTGGTTCATCAGTGCGATCTGTCCGGCTGCGTCCTGCTGGTTCAGGACCTCGAGGATCGGCTCATAATATCCGCCGGAGATGAGCTCAACCTGATCGCGGCCGGCAAGCCGCTCTATGTCTGTGATGAAGGCGGGCTCGTTGGCGATTATCCAGTCCCACACAGGACCCGAAATGTGCAGGCCGAACCTGACCGCCGGGTGACGCAGGAGGGTCCTGATCAGTGGTTTGTAGCTTTTTTCGTACGCATCCCTGAACACGCCGTCGAAGTTGCCCACAGGCTGGTGGCAGTGGACGGAAAAATGGAAGTCGAGTTTATCCATCAGACGCTCCACATCTTCTTGGTGTAGTCCTGGTCCGGCACCGTGATCCCGATAATGCCCTTTGCAGGGTACTTCTCGAGTTCGACGTCCCCGTCGCGCGCACTGATGATCATGTTGAGCTTCATGCCCGGCGTCGCCTGAATGTCTGCGAACGGGATCTTCAATTCGATGATCTTCTGGATCGCAATGGACTCGCTGACCTTGACGAATTCGAAGACGATCTGGTCTTTTGCGTAGTGCAGCTCGTAGTACGGTTTCGCGTTGAGCAGGTGCTTGATGGGGATGACGATACGGTATTCGAAGCTGTGGTCGAAGATATTGATCGCAAAGAACACATTGTATTTCTCATGTTCGATCTTCGTCCTGTTGTAATCGAGACGCAGGTACAGGTTGTCCAGGTCAAAGCAGAAATAAATCCGGTGTGTGAACGGCGTAGGGTTGTGCCGGCCGGTCGTCGAGATGTTGTAGCAGACTGCACCGCCCGCCCACTCGTAGTAATCCGTCGGTGCGCCGTCGAGCTTCGGCGTTATGAATCCCAGCGGCTGTTCGTTGAGCCGGGCCTCCGAAAGTGCGATAACCGGCGTATGGAGGAAGTCGAGCATGGGTTTCTTGATGATCTCCAGCACCTTTTTGAGGTTTTTCCGGAACAGCCGGTCGAATTCTTCTTCGTTCGCCGTATAGAAGGTGTCGCCATACCACCAGAACCAATCGCTGCCCTCGGCGGTGTACAGGTATTTCAACGCCCGGCTTACCTGTTCACCGGAAAGCTCGTCGGCATTTTGCTTGAAATACTCCCGGGTTGATCCGAGGTAGTCCCACGCGAGGTTCTTTTCTTCCTGGCCGATCCATATATCGAACCGCTTGTTGATCCATGATCCGGAATAAAGGTTTTCTATAGTGTCCGATGGCTTGTGGGCCTCGAGGTACGACGACATGGTCGTAGTCCGTATCTCCGGGGTCTTGCTGAGCATGCCGTACATGCTGTTGAGAAACCGTCTCCCGCCGTAGGTGTAGTATTCCCACGGGTTTTCTCCATCGAGCGCGATAACGATGATTCCATCCATGCCTTTACCGGAAAGGTATTTTCTGACGCCCAGAATCTGTCGCCGTAGTTCCTCCACGGCGTCTTCGCGGAGGGGATACCGAGCGCAGTCGAAGCTGATGAAATTGGAGATGCCTTTGTCCCTGAACAGGACCGTGATGTCGGAATTCTTATAGGTCGCCCTGTACGGCTTATACAGATACTCGCCGGCCCGTTCCTTGTTGATAGATGCGAACAGTATCTCCTCGTCGCTGACCATCCATTCGAAGCCCGCCTCCCGGACCAGGGGGATGATCTCCGGAGATACGGATCCCTCGGAAGGCCACAGCCCTTTCGGTGCAACGCCAAGCTGGTCGGCAATAAACTGCCTGCCCAGTTTTAACTGGGCCAGCACGTCTTCCGGAAAGCTGACCCGCCGGGGCAGTACGGACTTCGGCATGCACCTGCGCGCGGTATCCGAATCGTACAGCAGCGGCATGATGGTGTGGTAGAACGGGCTGGTCGTTATCTCGATCTGTCCCGAGGCCTGCATCTCCCGGTACAGGGGAAACAGCTTCTGCATGATGTCAAGCTGCGTATCGAGCACGTACTTCTTGTCCTGTTCTGTAAAGCCCTTCTGCTTTTCTTTCAATGCGGCAAGCTGCGGATAATCGTTGATCGCCGTGAATCCGAACCATGAAAGGTTGAACCATACCTGGATATCGAGCATGTCCTGCTTGTTGAAGATTTCGGTCATATTTTCTATATCTCTGTCGTTCGGGCTCTTTCCACGTTTAAGCAGCAGCTCGAAGTAACGGGGGTAGGGCTTGATCATGGTTTCCCAGTTGCCCATAAAAAAATATTTCAGGATAAAAGCCTTGTCGTCGTCATCCAGATCCGCAGCGGGCTTCGCAGAGTATTCGAAGAAGACGTCCTGCGCATTGCCTGACACGTAGTCGGCGAGCTGCTCAACGAGCGACGGGACCATGTTGATGTTGACCTTGATTCCGGGATACTGCTGTATCACCGAGGGCATATCGTAGTACGCTTTAATGGCATGGAACCGTACCCAGGGAAGCGTATACTTGCCGGTAAACGGATCCTTGTAGACCGGCTGATGCATGTGCCAGAGGAATGCAACAGAGAGTTCAGACATCTTAATCCACTATCGCCCCTTTCGGGATAACAACAACGCCCTTTTCTGATACAGTAAAGCGTTTTTTGTCCTTTTCAAGATCATAGCCGATCGTTGCGTTCGGCATGATCCTGACGTCCTTGTCAATGATCGCCCTCCTGACCCGTGCGTACCTCCCCACATCAACCCGTTCGAACAGGACCGAGTCTTCGACCGTGGAGAAGGAGTTTATCCTCACGCCCGGGAACAGGACGGTCCTGTTAATCTGGCCGCCGCTGATGATGCAGCCCTCCGCAACCATGGAATCCGTTGCTATGCCGATCCTTTTGGTATCTTCATCCGCGAACACGAATTTTGCCGGGGGGTAGGGCGGGTAGAACGTCCTGATAGGCCACTCGAAATTATAGAGGTTCAGTTTCGGTGTTACGGACACAAGATCCATGTTCGAAAGCCAGTAGCTGTCTATTTCACCGACGTCCCTCCAGTATCCCGACGATTGTTTGTCTTCTCCGGGGATGATGTTCTTCGAAAAATCATACGCCTTGATGGTGTTGGTTTTCACAGCGGCGGGTATCAGGTCTCTGCCGAAGTCGTGGCTGGAGTCCTTCTTTTGGTCTTCCGCGAGCAGTTTCATCAGTATGTCCGTGTTAAAAACATAGTTTCCCATAGAGCACAACGCCATATCGGCCCTGTGTGGCATGGGCTTCGGGTGCTGGGGTTTTTCCTTGAAACCGGTGATGTTGTAATCCTTGTCGATCTCGATGATGCCGTACGAATTTGCCTCTTTCACGGGATACGGAATGGCTGAAACCGTTATCTGGGCGTTCTTTTTGATATGGTAGTCAACGATCTGCCGGACATCCATCTTGTACACGTGGTCCCCGCCGAACACACACACAATGTCTGCTTTTTCGTCATGAATAAGATTCATGTTCTGGTACACCGCATCCGCGGTGCCGCGGTACCAGTCTTTCCCGATACGCATCTGCGCCGGTACGAGATCGATAGAGTGTCCGATGGAAGGAGAGAGGTGCCATGCCCGTGCGATGTGGGAGTTGAGCGATTCGGATTTATACTGGGTCAGGACCTTGATCTTGTAAAAACCGGAGTTGATGAAATTGCTGAGGGCAAAGTCAATGATTCTGTATCTGCCTCCAAAGGGTACCGCAGGTTTTGCCCTGTCCTGGGTCAGGGGATGCAGACGCTTGCCCTCACCCCCGGCAAGGATCATGACAAGAATCCTCTTACTGATCATACGATATTATTACCATTGTTATCGCACCAGAGTCAATGGAAAGAACGTTGTCAGTATACCGGATGGCTGTGGATTTTTGGCCTGGTTTCGGGTATGCTTTCACCATGGGTAACCTGAGGCTGCATGACGGGGATACCATAGCTGTGCTCGGCGGCGGGCCTGCGGGGAGTTTTTTTGCTCTGCACATGGCCGGGCTGTGCAGGAAGCACGGCCTTTAGGTTCAAACAGTTATCATCGCGCGCAAGCCGTTTTCATCACACGGACCCCTGGGATGTAACATGTGCGCCGGTGTGCTCGGCGGCAACATCGTGAACATGATAGCCGGCCTTGACGTCATCATGGACAGCAGGGTCATACGTCAGAACGTGGAGGGGTTCAGGCTCAATATCAACGGTATGGATGCGCTTATCCGCAGGCCTGCGTCAAGGGTCTCCACCGTTTTCAGAGGGATGGGACCGCACAGTGAAACCTCGCCCGAGGGCTTCATAGGTTTTGACTCATTTATGATCGGCGAGGCGCAGAAGTCCGGTGCGCTGGTCATCAACGGTACGGTCACGGACATCGTCATGCCGAAAAATCCTGTTCTTGATGATTACGTGGTCCGGTATTATGACGAAAAAAACCAGGCACGCGAACTCAGGGCAGCGCTGGTTGTCGGTGCGTTCGGCGTCAATTCCACCCTGAGCAAAAAAATCGGGTTCGGTTACGAGGGACCGGCCTACTGGCACACCTGCCAGACAGAGATCCTTGCACCGCCGGAGAGTGATTTTACACACTACATCAATATCTTTTCGCGCAGGCATTCCCGGTTCCTGTTTACCGCGGTGATACCCAAAGGAAGGTACCTGACTGTGAGCGGCATTGGCAGGCATGTCAAGTTTGCGGAACTGCAGGATGAACTGAAGGTTCTCGGCCTTGATAAAACCATGGGAGCTGTCCAGGGGCAGGATCTCAAGCATTTGTGCCATTGCCATCCACGACTGCCGGTGACTGCAGCGCGCAGACCGTTCCATACGAGGATCGTCATGATCGGGGATGCAAGTGTTTCGCGGTACATGAAAAACGGGATTGAATCGGCATTTATCACCTCGCGCTGCGCTGCGGAAACAGCCCTGTTCACAGGCATTGATGAAGCGGCGTTCCGGGAACGTTATTATCACGGCTGTGTGAAAAGCTTTGCGCGGGACAACCGGTATGGTAAGATGATTTTTTTCATGCACAGGGTCACGGCCGCGGACAGACATTTCGGCAGGGGCGTAATCTCTCTGATCCATGCGGAAAGTGAAAAACCTGTGGAAAAACAGTGGATGTCTACCATCACATGGCACGTATTTATCGGAGATAAGCCGTACCGATCTATTTTAAGGAGCATGCTCGATATGCTTGGAGGTATACGGTTGTTGATACGGTCATTCGCGGGAGGGAAGGAAAACCATGAAGAACGACAATCTTAAAATCGTCGACGGCTCGGTCATAGCCGTCATCGGGGGCGGCCCGGCAGGCAGTGCGGCTGCAATCAAGCTGATCAAAGAAGCGGCGAAAAAGGGCATCAGGATTAAGGTCATCATATTCGAGGGAAAGGATTTCGACCGGCACTACAATCAGTGCGTCGGTGTGCTGTCTCATCCTATTGTCGAGATATTCGAACGCGATCTCGAAATGCCGTTTCCCGGGCACCTCATCAAACGCGAGATATCGGGCTACCTGCTGTACTCGTCGGGCGGCAGTGCGCTGGAGCTTTCCGGAGAAAATGGTACGTACGCAACACGGAGAATATTGTTCGATCGTTTTATGCTCGGCGCTGCCCGGGAGCAGGGAGCTGAGGTGATACGGTCGCGGGTGACCGGTATCGAGTTTAACAGAGACACCGGCGTAAAGATCTATTCCGAGGACCGGTTCATACACGCGGACGCTGTGATTGGCGCATTCGGGCTCGATGACGGGATCGCCGATGCGCTGGAGCAGGCGTCCCGGCATTCCTTCCATTACCGGAGGCCCCCGAAGGTGCTGGATACACTGGTTGCCAAGACACA
>JAJYYW010000002.1:0-1518 GCA_021800575.1 bacterium | reverse complement strand
CAAGCGGGTTGGCAGCAGGATCCACGCATTCATACCGCTCGAGCTCCGCAACATCGAGTTCGGTGCCATCACCCCCAAGGGTGACCACATTATTATCAATATAGCTGGTAGAAACCTGACGTCCGGTGACATGGACAAATTTCTTGAGTACGCTCCTGCGCACAGTCTGCTCGATGGTCTGCCCGTGGCCGGTATCGACTACTATAAAGGCAAGTATCCTATACGCCCTGCACTTGGGATCATCGGTGACCGCTTCGCCGCTGCCGGGGATGCAACAGGTCTGATCCGGCCGTACAAAGGAAAGGGGATCAATGTCGCTCTGCAAACGGGCGCCCGGGCCGCGGAGGTCATGGTCAGGAACGGCGTGTCGGCGTCCGACCTTGCTGCGTATCCCACAGCGTTTGATCACCTGCGCGCCGACTTTTTATACGGACGGCTCTTCCGCATGCTGGTCATACTCTCGATAAAGACCGGCTTCGTGGAACAGGTCATCAGCATGGCACACAGCGATACGCACCTCAGGAACATATTGTTCAAGGTCGTCTCGGGCGAAGGCACGTACCGCGACGTCATCCGCGAGCTCAGCGGACCGGGTGAATTCTCAAAACTCGGATACCGGTTTTTCAGGCATCTCCCGGACCGTGTGTTCCGGACATAATGTGCGAAAGGTATTGACCGGTTTTGCAATAGATTGTTAGCTGAATCCGGACGTGATGAAGAAAAGGGATGTATGCATTTTGAATATTCAGTCAGCATAGCCGTGCCCGTAAAAGCAGCGTATGAAACCATACGGGACCACATCGACAAGATCGCTGTCTATATGCCCAACATTGTCGGTATGAAAATACTCGAGAGAAAAGAAGCCGGAACATCAACCTTTATCACGAGCCACTGGCAGGGAAAGCATGTGCTGCCGGATATCATCGGCCAGATCATCAAGGTGTCCGATATGGCGTGGATCGACCGGGCGGAGTGGCAGAATGAGACGCGGATATGCAACTGGAATTATGAGCCCTTCATTTTCAGGGACTACATCAGGATGGGCGGGACCGACACCTTTATGGCGGAGGGAGACCATACGCTGGTGAAGATCGAAGGGGACATCGATGTGAATTTCCTGCATTATCCCCTGATCCCCACGGTGCTCAAAAACAAGATTAACGAGCAGATATCGCATATTCTCTATTCACTCGTAGAACCCAATTTTTTAATGATCTACAAGGGACTCGAAAAGTATATCAACAACATTCCGCCGCGCTAATCCTGGTTCATTCAGAAAGTTCATAACGTCCCCCGGCCCCTCGTATCTTCAGAGGGGTGACGCTGAAGGGTACGTTGTATCTGCCTGTCTTTTCTGCATACCCCTCTTCCATAAGAGGGGACAGGAAAGTTACTTTTTACGGGCCGGGGTCAGGACAATGAAATCGGTCAGGTCCACCGGCAGACTGAAGCTTACCGACCCGTCTTTCTTGCTGAATTTAATACTGCCGTACCGCAGGCTTTTCACGGACATGAGAT
>JAJYYW010000301.1 GCA_021800575.1 bacterium | reverse complement strand
CCGTTATGTCTATAAGTCTCAATGCCATCGTATTATGTTAATATAAAGTCTGGTGTCTGGCAACAATAGCCGACGGCGCCTGATGCATCAGGACCTCAGGGCTATGAGGGCGGACAACAGCTCAGAGGTGCTCGGAAAACGCCGCAGGGGATCCTTCTGCAGGCACTTCATAACAATGCCGTTGAGCCGGTCGGGTATCTCCGGCACCGTACTCTTCGGCGGCGCGGGCTGGGTGTGCAGGTGGTGGTAATAGATATCGCCCCGCTGGAACGGCGGCGCACCGGTCAGCATCTCGTACAGGACGACGCCGACCGCGTAGATGTCCGTCTCGAAGCTGATCTTTTCGCCCTGGATCTGCTCCGGGGACATGTAGTACGGCGTCCCGATGATCTTCGTGGCGTACTGGGCTGTATCGTGCATGATCTTGGCAAGACCGAAGTCCATCAGCTTCACGACGCCGTCATCCGTTATCATGATGTTGCCGGGTTTTATGTCCCGGTGGATGAGGTTGCTCCCGTGCGCATACACCAGCGCCCGGACAAGCTGCTCGGATATCTTCAGGGATTCCTGCGGCGTGAGCCTGTTCTTGTCAAGGAGTATGTCTTTGAGCGTTTTCCCCTGCACCAGTTCCATCGCTATGTAATAATCGCCTGCCTGCTTGCCGGCGTCGTACACGATAACGATGTTCGGATGGTTCAGGGATGCGGCAGATTTCGCCTCCCGCAGAAAATCGTTCACCAACTCCGGGTGGTGGGTCAGGTCGAGGCTCGGTACCTTGTATGCCACCTTGCGCTCCAGTACCGTATCGTACGCCTCATAGACCTTGCCCATGTTCCCGCGTCCTATCTCCTTGACGATGCTGTACCGCGCCTCGGAAGATGTCACCACAGCCTTTGCCTTCGAAGATTGTTCTTTCAGCGTTTTGATCCGGTTCCTCGTATCCCGGTAATTGTAGTCCTCGGCAAGGATCTTGTCGTAGATCATGGCGGCCTTCGACGGTTCACCGGTCTTTTCGAACGCCAGCGCTATGCCGTAGTACGCATCCAGTGTCGCTGCGTCGAGGGGCTTGTTCCCTATCGCCTTCTTGTATTTTTCCATGGCCTGGACCAGCATTTCCTTGTCGAGAAAGATATCGCCGAGCATCACGCAGGCACGGTAGTAGCTTTCCTCGTCCGCGGTCCGTACCATCTGGAGCGACTGTATGGCGCTCTCGATGTCGCCGAATTTGATGTATTGCTCCGCGGCCTCAATAAATTTCTTCTCTTTCATGAGGGTGCCGATGAGGTTTCGTTCGTCGCCCATATGCTTATACAGGTACTTCGCCTTCTCCAGGTTGCCCGCCTTGCCGTACAGCTCAGCTGCTTTCTGGGCCCTGTTTGCGTTCTCGAACATCTGTGCGGCCAACTCGTACTCGCCCGCTTTTTCATACATCTCGCCGGACTTGACGTAGTCGACCGCGCCGGAATACAGCTCTGCAGCGTTCATGTACTCGCCGATGGCCTCATAGCACTGCGCGGCCTTGACCAGTTCGCCTATCCCCCGGTAGTACTCGGCACGGATGGTATTCGCCCGGGTACTGTCGCCTGCCTTCTCGAACAGCTGTGCTGCTTCAACGGGTTTATTCGCCCGGGTAAAGTATTCTCCCGCCTCGGGGAACTTGCCCGCTGCCTTCGCTTCCTGCGCGGCGGATTCGTACAGCTTCATCGCTGCGTACACCTTTGCGGCACGCTCATGCATGCCCACCTTGCCCAGCAGGGTGCCCGTCTTTTGAGCAAGCTCGGTCATCCTCGCCATGTATTCCTGGTCTATCTCCATCTTCTCGGTCGAATAATCGCTGTTGAACGCCCGCACGTAGCACTGCGCCGCCTTGTTGATGTCGCCGGAGTTGAGGTACAGCTCCCCGGCAGGCAAGAACATCTCTGCGCCCTCGTACATCTTCGCCGCATTGAGATAGTCTTTCGCCAGTTCGTACGCGGACGCCGCCTCGGTATAGCTCTGCATGGACTTGTAGATATCGCCCGCCCGTTTAAAATTGTTGTTTGTTTTGGCAAGCCGGGCAGCAGCGCCGGCATCCCCTGCCTCGAGGAGAAGGTTGATAGCGGTTTCGACATTATTCATACGCAGTGCGATCTCGGAAGCCTTTTTCTTTGCACCGGCCTTCAGATACATCTCATATGCCTTGGAAAGCTTGCCATCGTACGTGTAATAATCACCGGCCGCAACATAATCGCCGTGCCGCACGGCGTTGCGCGCGGAACCTGCAAAATCCGTTCTCTTCCCGGTCCCGGAAAACAGGAGTTTCTTTGCCAGAAAAAATACGATATAGAGCGCTAAGACAGCGCCTGCAACCTTGATGATGGTACTGTAGGGATCCGTACTGTAGAGATATACAAAGGTATCTATCAGCCAGCCGGGCAAGGAATTCAGTGTAGTAACGATAGTATCCATGTTTTCTACGAAAATCTATACAATGCCGGGGACGTAAAAGTCAATCGTTCGACCCTGCTGTACGGACCCTCAACACGCTCCCGGAAGCTCAGATCGTCCACCGGCAATGCACCTCTTTGACACCGTGAAACAGGAGCGCAGTTTCACCTGCGCCCCTGTCTTCAACCTGCTCACGTGTCCGGATGTTTAATCCTGCATCCTTTTGAGCAGATCCTCGACGTCTTTGATGCGGTTCTCCACGGCAGCCTTCTCGTCCTTCAGCAGGGCCAGTGTATCTTGAAGGCGTTCTTTCGACATCACCATATCCCGGAAACCTCCCTGCCGGGATCCCTGTCCGTGCATTTCCCGTCTGCATGCGCCGTCGCCGGCATGCCGGTGCTGGTTATAATGCCTTCCCTGACCTCTGCCAACGTCTTCGTATCCGTACATACCGATCACCTCCGTTCTGATCTGGATGAAACAGGCTCGCTCATTTTTATTATAAGCATATGCTCATTCATCGTCAAGGCCTTGCCCGGACACCGGTGTTCGTAGAAAAAGCTTCGTATTGAAAGGAATCAATAGCTGATCGTTGTCCCTGCGGGGTAC
>JAJYYW010000300.1 GCA_021800575.1 bacterium | reverse complement strand
GCCCCAGTCAGGCTGCCTTCCTTCCTTGTGGTGTAGTTGCCTTGTTTGTCGAGTCTGTCGTAGATGACGAACTATTCCGAACAGGAAAGCATCTTTTGCAGGTGCCACAGCAACGTTGCCGCCGCCCTCACGGTACTCCATGAGCCGTCCTGTCCAACGTAGTGGTCTTCGGTGAAGTACGAATATCCGGCTTCAACGGAAAGCGTGCTCGAGGGAATATTCCATAGCTGGTATCCTATACCGGGACCTTCTGCGGTGCGGAGACGGAGATCCCTGAACTTGTCCGATAGTATCTCTCCGTTGAGGTACCCGTAACAATTTTGCACAAAAATGTGCTCGTACTTTGCCGACCCGTAGACATTGCGTGCCGACATGATGCCCGATTCCTCTGCGTAGTTGTACAGGAACCGCACACCCACGTTGTTGGCAGGAGATGTCCAGCGGGCACTGGCCCCGATAGATGCACTCAGGATGTGGGCGTTTCCTGCCTGGGAGTTTGCCCCGAAGGTAACGTCGCCTGTCCAAGAACTCGGCGGCGGGTTGAAAGATTCGATGTTGCTCCAGTTGATTGTGGAGGGTGAGGCGCCCTGACCGGTCGTAATCGCAGGTTTGCCGCCTTCTGCTATGGAGAGTTGCCCCTGGAGTGTTTTCCCGTTTTTCAGCCGCACCTTGATTGGCTCGCTCATGACCAGCGACTGAATGGTGCTTGTTTGTATGGTGATCGGCGAAGAATAATCCGTCGAGAGGATGAGCGTTCCTTTGCCTCCGCCGGTGATCGTGCCCGTCAGCTTATCTCCGTTTTTGAGTACTACGGTGTCTGCCCGGGTGGTCCGCACGTTCAGGACGAAGACGATCAGTATGCTTATCAACAACACAAGAAACCTTTTTAAAGGCGTCATAGTTATTTTAATGTCTACCGTGTTTGCGGCAGCGTGTCAATTATTTATGGAAACGCGGGATCCAGGAGCCGGTCTTACCCGCCATCTGGCTGATGATGGGCCATCCGGTCTTTGTTTGTTCCCGTATGAATCAACATCCACGTTATACGCGCATGGCAACAGCTGCAACGTAAACCGCTTGTGCACCTGCACGCAGGAGTGCCCGCGAGCAAGCGTTTACCGTGGCACCGGTTGTGATCACATCATCAATGAGCAGTACCTTCTTCCCCCTGATCAGATGGTGATCCATGACTCTATATGCACCTTTTACATTCTGCTCCCGCTCCCGGGCACTCAGCCTTGACTGCGGCTTGGTTTCTTTAATCTTTTTCAGGACGGACGTGTACACGGGGACGGACAGGGCAGGGGAAAGCCGCTCGCTTATCAGGTAAGACTGGTTATAGGATCGGTGTTTGAGCCTTCGGAGGGACAAGGGGACCGGGATAATGGCCCCGACATCCTCGTCTGAAAAGTGCGCTTGACAGAGCCTGAGCAGTTCGCCCGAAAAAAAAGCGGCCAGGTTGACCTGGTCACCAAACTTGAACCGGTGGATCAGCGTGACAATGCTGCCGTTGTACACGAATGCAGTGCGTGACCGTGCAAACACGTTCCTGCCTTTGATGCAGTCGTAGCACAGGTGTGAAACACCCGCGGTGGAGGTAAAGGGCTTGCCGCACTGTGTGCAGAAAGGCTCCTGTATAGAGTGTATGGTGGCGCGGCAGTCCCCGCACACGAGGGAGCCTGTTGTCCTGCCGCACACGATGCAGCCATGGGGAAACAGGGTATCAACGATGGGTTTGAGGCGGCGGGTAAGCCCGGTGATCATGGCTTTTGCAGCTCAATAAAAAATTCCTGGTTGCCTTTCGTACCTTTTATATCCGAGGGAATCACCGTGATCACGGAAAACCCAAGCCGGCGTGCGGTTTCTTGTATTTTTTCAACGGCCTTTTGGCGCTTTTCTTCGGAGCGAACGATGCCGCCCCGTTCGACCTCGTTCTGCTCAAGCTCGAACTGCGGCTTGATCAGGGCAAGCACGTACCCCCCGTTTTTGAGACACCTGAGCACATTGGGCAGGATAAGCCCGAGTGAGATGAATGACACATCAACAGTTGCAACATCGATTGCAGAGATCAGTCCTTCAGGGACAAACAGCCTGAAATTTATGCCTTCCATGACAACAACCCGTTTGTCGTTCCTGAGCTTGTAGTCCAGCAGGCCCGATCCGACATCGAGTGCGTACACCCTTTGTGCCCCGTGCTGGAGAAGGCAATCCGTAAAACCGCCGGTTGATGCACCGACATCGAGCGCTGTTGTTCCCGTTACCGTAATGTTCAGCTTTTTCAGCGCGCCGTCCAGTTTAAGCCCCCCTCTGCCGACGTACCGGACCGCAGGAAGGTTGAGGAGAAGTTCCTCGGTTGCCTTGACCAGGTATCCGGGCTTGCTGACCACAATACCCTTCACCAGAACCTTGCCTTCCATAATGTACGCTGCTGCAAGGCGCACATTCCCGGCCAAACCTCGTTCCACCAGCAGTTGATCGATCCGTATCTTCATGGCTTACGAGATAAGGATGAGTTGAATATCCATGACATTTGTGCCGGTCGCACCGGTCTTCAGCAGTGCACCTGCCTTCTGAAGCGCTGTATAGGAATCGTTATTCATCAAATAAGCAGAAGGATCCATGCCCTTCAATTGTATACGATGTACTGTAGTATTGTCAACAAAAGCGCCTGCCGCATCCGTTGGTCCGTCGGTTCCGTCAGTACCCGCGGATAAGAGGCTAATACCCTTTTGACCCTGGATATCCATCGCAAACGACAGGGCAAGTTCCTGGTTCCTGCCGCCTTTACCTGTACCGGCCACTGTTACGGTCGTCTCACCGCTGCTGATGATGCCTATCCTTGTCCCGGCCTTTTTTTTGCTCCGCTTCATTTCACCGGCTATTGACGCGAGCACATGACCTGCCTCCCGGGCTTCCCCGTTCAGGCTTGTGGTAAGAACCACCGGCCGTATACCCAGCCGCCGCACGGCTTTCGCACACGCGTCAACGGCCTTCGTGTTGTCCGCGATAATGATGTTCCGTGTCCGCGGGTGCAGTGCGGTTGGGAC
>JAJYYW010000299.1 GCA_021800575.1 bacterium | reverse complement strand
GCAGGGGCCGCGGACGTCCCGGTACTGATGGCTGCCCTGGCGGCCCTGTTCCGGTATCTTGAAGATACCAAAACCCCCATCAGCAGTATCATCATGAAGAGGGTGATACCCTCGGACTATCTCGCTATGGACAGTGCGACCATACGGAACCTGGAGCTGTTCAACTCCATCATCGATGGTTCGGAAAAGATAAGCCTGGCCGGAATCATGGACAGGACCGTCAGCCCGATGGGTGCGCGTCTGCTGCGCCATTATCTCCGCTTTCCGTCGATATCTCCGGACGAGATCATGGCACGGCATACGGCTGTGGATTATTATTATCATGAACCTGTGGCACGGGCCGAGATACGGAGCAGGCTCAAAGACGTCGGGGATGTCGACCGGTCTGTTGCCAAAGCGCATACCAGCACCATGACCCCGCAATCCCTCCAGCGGTTCGCCCTGTCCATTGATGCCATGTGCACTATCAGGCAGGCGCTCCGCAGGGATGTTCCCCTGCTTTCCCTGCTATATGACGCCATGGACACGCTTACCGATATCCGCGAGAGTATCGGGACGACCGTTGATCTGTCGGACGAACAAAACGAGCATGGATGGTTCGTTCGTACAGGAGTTGACAACCGGCTCGACGAAACAAAGCTGCTGGTCAGGGACACCAAGGGCTGGCTGCGGCAGTTTGAACAGGACGAACGGACACGCACGGGTATCGGATCACTCAAGGTCGGTTACTCGAGCGTGTTCGGATACTATATCGAGGTAACGAAGCCGAACCTCCGCCTCGTACCCGAAGATTACCAGCGCAAACAGACCGTTGCAAACGGAGAACGTTTTATCACCCAGAAGCTCAAGGAGATGGAAGTGCGGCTGCTGAGTGCGGAGGAACAGATCAACGCCCTTGAAGCGGACTATCTCAGGAAGTTGAACGACGTGGTCTCGGCCAATGCGTCGCGCATCCTCGCTACGAGCGCCGCGATAGCACAGGTCGATGTCCTCTCGGCCTTTGCGGAGATAGCAGTACGAAACGGGTATGTCAGGCCCTTGATCGACGAAGGGGATGCGATCGAGCTGAAGGACGCACGGCACCCGGTCATTGAGCAGTACCTGAAGGAAGCCGCATTCATTCCCAATGACCTGACCCTGAATAGCACGGACCGGCAGGTCATCATCATCACGGGTCCGAACATGTCCGGCAAGTCGACCATCATCCGCCAGTCCGCACTCATCATCCTTATGGCGCAGGTCGGCTGTTTCGTCCCGGCAGGCACAGCGCGGATCGGGATTGTCGACCGGATCTTTGCCCGGGTCGGGGCATCGGACCATCTTGCAAAGGGCCAGAGCACCTTTATGGTGGAGATGACAGAGACCGCCAACATCCTCAACAGCGCCACGGCCAGAAGCCTGATCATCCTCGACGAGATCGGCAGGGGTACGAGTACATACGACGGTATCAGCATCGCATGGGCTGTGCTCGACTACATCGCGAATACCATCGGTGCAAAGACCCTGTTCGCAACCCACTACCATGAGCTGATCGAATTCGGCCGCAGCCACCCCAAGGCGGTCAATCAGTCCATACCGGTCAAGCAATGGCAGGGCAGGCTCATCTTCGTGCGTAAGCTCGTTGACGGGGGCTCGAGCGAGAGCTTCGGAATCGAGGTCGCCAAGATGGCCGGATTGCCGGGTGATGTCCTTGCGCTTGCCCAGCGGCTGCTGAAGAAGCTGCAGGACGGCGAGATCGACAGCCTCGGGAGGCCGCGGCTTGCGGATGGTGCATGGTCGCACGCCGTCCAGTACGCGTTGTTCAAGCCGGATCATGGCGACCTGATCGATATGCTCAGGTCGGCAGACCCGAACACCATGACCCCGATCGAGGCGCTCCAGTTTCTGGTGAAGATGAAGGGGGCTATGGATGAAAAGAAATAGGATAAAATATGGTCATTGCGAGGAGCGATTTTGCGACGAAGCAATCTGCATGCACAAGGATTGCTTCACTATCGTTCGCAATGACGGGTATGCGAGTGTCATTGCGAGGAAGGAATGACGAGGCAATCTCTTTCCGTATCTCCCCCTGACAAGGGGGATACAGGGGGTTTCTTAGAGAGGTGATATGAAACTCTTCACGTCCCCCTTCATAATCTTTGCCGTTGCGCTGGCCGCCATCTATGGTGCAGACAAACTGTCCATGGCCCGGCCTTATCTCGGGGCCGTCGCAGCGGTTGTGTTCCTGTACATTCCGATCATTTTGTTGTTCGTGGAAAAAAAGACCCCCGCGTTTTACGGCATCAGGAAAAAGGGTGCAGGAAAATCCATAGCACGGGCACTCGGCGCTGCGGGCATCATCTTTCCCGTGTACTGCATAGGATTTTATCTCTCCATGCGGTATATTTATCATCTGGACATCGGGTTCCCGGGTGAAGCATTTTTGTATGAGCCGCATACCCTGTTGTTCGTGGTTAATCTCCTGCTCATGGTTGCGATACCCGAAGAGGTCTTTTACCGGGGGTACATTGAGTCCGAGCTGCGGCAGAAGGATAAACGCACCATCCGCCTGTTCGGTGTTCGTACGGGTGCATCATTTTTTATTGTCAATATGCTGTTCGCCGCAGGCCATCTTGTCCTGGTACCGGATATCGCGCGGCTCGCCGTGTTCTTCCCGGGACTTGTCATGAGCTGGCTGCGGGAAAAAGACGACAACATAGCAGGATCGGTCGTGTTCCACTGGCTCAGCGATGTGCTGGCGTTTCTCCTTTTTGCAACGCTGAGGTAAAAGGGGAAGATTCAACATTAAAAATTAAAGATTAAAAATTAAAAATTGAGAAAGAAATCAAAACGCAAGATTCAAAACGCAAGATTCAAAAATTTAATCCAATCTTGAACGGGTGATCGCCCGATCCAGCCCGACCCAAGCTTCGCTTAGGTACCCCGTGTGCCCCCTGCTATTTATAGCGGAATTCTTTAATTTCTTAAAAAGAACTTGACTTTATTTTCATTGTATCTACAAGATTCGTAATAAAGGAGAATGGGATGCCCAAAACCTTTGAAGAACT
>JAJYYW010000298.1 GCA_021800575.1 bacterium | reverse complement strand
CGGTCTTTGGGTGCGGCGGGGACCGAGATCGGACCAAACGGGCGCTCATGGGGGCGATTTCTGTGCGTCTGGCGGACCGATCGTACCTCACCTCGGACAACCCGCGCGGGGAGGACCCCGTCGCGATCCTTCGCGAGATCGAATCCGGGGCGAGCGCCGCGACGGGCGGGGAGTATCGGGTGGTGCCGGACCGGCGCGAGGCCATCGGGGCGGCATTAGCCGATGCCCGGCCTGGTGATGTGGTGGTCATTGCAGGCAAGGGGCACGAAGATTACCAGATCTTCAGGGACAGGACCATTCATTTCAGCGACCGGGAAACCGTCAACGAATACTTCGGGATGTCGCGGTGAACATCGATATGAAGGATATACAGGCACTACACGGCGTGCAGGTCTTGAATGCCATGGAACCATGGCACGCGGACGGTACGTCGACCGATACGAGGAAGCCCGTGGACAACACGCTGTTTGTCGCGCTGCGCGGCGAGCATTACGACGGCCATGACTTCCTGCGGGACGCGGTCAGCCGCGGGGCCGCCGGCGTTGTGGTGAAACAAGGCACCCCGTATCCGCTCAGGGACACGGCGCGCACCGTCCCGGTTTTTGTCACGGAGGATACGGTTGCGTTTCTCGGGGATCTGGCGCATGCTCTCCGCCAGAGGTACAGGCCCACGGTCATCACCATAACGGGAAGCAACGGGAAAACAACCACCAAGGAACTTATCGCCGGACTCTTGTCCGGGACCTACGCGACCGGCAGGACAGAAGGAAATCTCAACAACCGTATCGGACTCCCCCTGTCCATGCTCAACATGGATCCGGGAGCACGCGTCTGGGTGCTTGAGCTCGGCACCAGCAGGTACGGGGAGCTCGACGCTCTTACCAGAATAGCCGCGCCGGATATCGGAGTTCTGACCACAATCGGCAGGGCGCACCTCGAGTTCTTCCATGACCTCCGGGGTGTGGCGCGCGCCAAGTCCGAGATGTTCACGGCCATGGATCCCGGCGGCGTTGCGATCATGAACGCAGACGATCCTCTGGTCATGGACATAGCCGGCCGCTTCGGCGGCACGGTCCTTACCGCGGGTTTCTCTGAGCACGCACAACTGCGTGTCCGGTCGTTTGCACTGCAGCCCGCGGGCATGGACTTTATTGTTGCCTTCGAAGGAGTTGAACACCACCTGCGGACGCAGATGACCGGCAGGCACTATCTCCTGGACCTGGCGCTCGCGATACGGTGCGCCCTGCACCTGAACGTCGGGTGGGACGCGATCGGCGAAGCCTGTGCCCGGTTTACCCCGTTCAAAGGCCGGGGCACGATACTGACCTACGCAACCAATGTCACAATCATTGACGATACGTACAATGCAAATCCGGATTCCATGAGGAGCGGATTTATGTCCGCTGCACAGCGGTACGGGGCTTCGAACATCGTTGCTGTCATCGGGGACATGCTCGAGCTCGGAGCTGAAACGGAACGCCAGCATGCCGAGCTCGGGCAGTTCCTCGTCAACGAGGGCATCAGGACGTTCATCCTGATCGGCACATATGCAGACCGGACACTCCAGGGCATCCGCGCGTCCGGTGTACGGCAGGTATACACGTACCGGACGGATGACCTGCAGTCCGCTGCGCAGGAGCTGGTCTCCCTGTCGAAGCCCGGGACGGCGATCTATGTCAAGGGATCGAGAAGCATGAAGCTCGAACAGCTGATTGCCGCATACGATACCCGTATGAGGGGGCGCCATGCTTGAATATTTCTTATACCCGTTGTCCCGGCACATCATCGTTTTTCACGTGCTGAAATACATCACGTTCAGGACACTGAGTGCGATGATCACGGCCCTGCTCATCAGCATGATCTTCGGCGGCCCTTTCATACGATGGATGGGTCGGATCGGCATGGGGCAGGTCGTCAGGTCCGACGGTCCCAAGAACCACATCAGCAAAAAGGGCACACCGACCATGGGCGGGCTCCTGATGATCCTGGCCATCATCGTTGCAACGATCCTGTGGATGGACATCGCGAACGTGTACGTATGGATACTCCTGTTTGCGCTCGCGGGCTTCGGTGCCATCGGGTTTACGGACGACTACCTGAAGCTGAGAGACAGGAGCTCAAAAGGACTCAGGGGAAGTTACAAGCTCGTGCTCGAGACGGTTCTCACGATCGCGATCATCTACCTGCTGCTGCGGTTCGACGACCTGAATTACACGCTGACCTTTCCATTCTTTAAAAAGATCGTTCTCAACCTCGGGTGGGCATACTTCCTGTTGTTCCTGTTCATCGTGATCGGCACGTCCAACGCCGTCAACCTGACGGACGGACAGGACGGTCTCGCCATCGTCCCGGTCATGACCTGCTTCGGCGTGTACGCAGTGTTCGCGTACGTGCTCGGCAACGTCAAATTCTCCGACTACCTCATGTTCACCCCGATGCCCGGTACCGGCGAGATTGCAACCTTTTCCGGCGCCGTGATCGGGGCCGCCATGGGCTTTCTGTGGTTCAACACGTATCCGGCCGAGATATTCATGGGGGATGTCGGTTCCCTGGGACTCGGCGGGGTGCTCGGTGTCGTGGCAATTATACTCAAGCAGGAAGTCCTGCTCGCGATCATCGGCGGCGTCTTTGTGGTCGAGGCCCTGTCTGTGATAACCCAGGTGGTCTCATTCAAACTGATTGGCAGGCGGGTGTTCGCGATGGCGCCCATACACCACCACTTTGAGCTCAGGGGATGGGTTGAACCGAAGATAACTGTCCGGTTCTGGATCATATCGATTCTGTTGGCACTGTTGGGCCTGGCAACGCTGAAGTTGAGGTGACCGGTGGAACTCAGAGGCAAAGACATAGCAGTCGTGGGCATGGGCAAAACCGGTAGTGCTGTCGCGAAGTTCCTCCTGGACAGGGGTGCGCATCCGGTCTGCTACGAGCAAAACCCCGCATCCTCTATCCGCGGGCTCGATGGTCTGGGATCGGGCCTCACCGTGGTTGACGGATGGGACGGCCGGCATCTGGAAAGCAGCGGGACGGTGATCGTGAAGCCGGGTG
>JAJYYW010000297.1 GCA_021800575.1 bacterium | reverse complement strand
GTGGATCATTGCCGAGGCGAACACCAGCCGCTGCTTCATGCCGTGGGAATACCCTTCCACCATCTCGTCGGCAAAACCCGTCAGGGAAAACAGCTCAAGGAGCTCCCGGGCGCGTTTTTCAGTGTTCCCGCCGTCGAGGTGATACATGTTTGCAACGAACAGGATATACTCGAAGCCCGTGAGCTTTTCATAAACAAACGGCCAATCCGGTATATATCCCATGAGCCGTTTAGCGGCGATGGGTTCCCGGAGAATGCTGTGGTTGTCAATGCGGATGTCCCCGGATGTCGGGTTGAGCAGGCCCACGATCATCTTCATGAGCGTGGTCTTACCGGCCCCGTTGGGACCGAGCAGGGAGAACAGTTCACCTTCCTGAATGTCGAGATCGATGTTGTCGACCGCTTTCACATTGGTATAAACCTTCGTGACCGATTCTATGTGTATCATAATCATAGAATTAACCAATTATTCAGCAAAAAGGCAATAAGAGCAGGAAGATTTGATATATATATTAAAATCGTATAATGAGTACATACTATGGGGCTGCTGTTTGTTTTTATAGCGCAGGTTGCCGGCATCCTTATCTCAGCCGGGCATCCTGTTATTCCCGGTTCTGCATACATATGCATGGCAGCATCGGTATGCTGCGCCCTGCTGTGGGTTCAACACAGGATCGTCTGGATTTTTGTGCTTTCAGGCGTGACCCTTCTCGTGAGCGCCGGACTGTGCTCCACTCCTTCGGTACAGTGCGCTGATGAACTCCTGTCCGTAGCAGGGCACGGAAAAGTCGGTGCCGCCGGATGGATCAAGGAGTACGTGCAGGAGTATCCTGACCGTCAAAAGTTCATCGTACAGATAGATGACATCGGCGGCATGCGGGGTGAGAAAATGCAGGCAGGCCGCGGCTGCCTGGTTCAGATATTTGTCTTTGACAAAGGCGTCGGCCGGGGACACCTGCTCAGGGGGGATTATGTCCGTGCGGCGGTGCGCCTCAAAAAACCGAAGAACCTGAACAACCCGGGTTCGTTTGACTATCGCAGCTCGCTTGCACGCAAGGGGGTTGGTCTGATTGCGTACGTGGGTTCGAGGGATGACATCATCGTGGACCCTGCCCGCACCCGGACAGGTATCCGCAGGTGGATTGATAGTGCACGGCTGCGCATCAAGGATGTGATACTGAGCAGTACCGGCGGCCAGACCGTCGCCGGGATTGTTACCGCCCTGGTGATCGGCGATCAGGGGTTTATCTCGCGGGACATCAGGAGGATGTTTGCGTCAACCGGCGTCATTCATATCCTCGTCGTCGCCGGGCTGCACCTCGCAATCATCACCCACCTGTTTTATCTGCTCATGAAATTTGCCCTCTCGCGCTCCGCATACGTGTGCCTGCACGCCAACATACCCAAGCTCTCCCTGAGCCTATCCCTGGTGCCCATGCTTGCCTATATCTTCATTAGCGGGGCAAACGCTCCGGTTGTCAGAAGCGGCACCATGATCGCGGTGTACTGCGCACTTTTTCTCCTGAACAAGACGAAAGCACGGTGGACCGGTATTCTGGTCGCCGGTATCCTGATACTGGCTCTGGACCCTATGGCGGTGTACAGCATTTCGTTTCAGCTCTCGTTTACAGCCGTCGCCTCCATCATTGCCTTTATGCCGGTCATCAGCCGTATAACATCTGCAGGCACGCGAAAGATAGAATCCCGGTGGCAGCAGACTGCCGTACAGTGGCTCCTCGGTATGTTTCTGGTAAGCCTGTTTGTAACCCTGGGCCTGAGCGGTGTGCTCGCGTATTATTTCAATACCATTCCGCTGTTCGGGATCCTGCTCAACCTTATCGTGATACCTTTTTTCTGCTACGTCGTACTGCCGTTGTCACTGATTGCCTCTGCAGCAGGCCTTGTACTTCCGTGGCTCGGTCATGCGCTGTTCCTGATCATCGCGGTGCTCCTGCACGGGATTGTCGGGATTGTCTGGCAGGGTGCGACTGCGTCCCTTGCCTCCCTGCGCGTTCCGACCCCGACTGTCTTTGAGCTGTTCCTCTATTATGCGTGTCTGATCGCTGCACTCAACACCAGGCATAGCACGTTGAACAAGACACTGCCCCTGCTTGGCGTGCTGTGCCTGCTGGGCGCTGCTGATGCAGGGTACTACGTTTACGAAACACGGTTTGTCAAAACACTGAGGATCACCTTTATCGACGTAGGTCAGGGCGACAGCGCGGTGATCGAGTTTCCATACGGCACCACCATGCTCATCGATGCGGGCGGCGGTGCATACCGCAGGTACGATACCGGCGAGGCAATTGTTGCCCGGTATCTGTGGTCATACAAGCGCAGCAGTATCGATTATGTCGTTTCATCGCATCCCCAGGACGACCATGTAGCAGGCCTGGGTTTTATCATAGCAAATATGGGCGTGAAGCGGGTCTATAAAAGTGACTGTGCTCCGGACACCGCCGTGTATCGGGCGTTCACGGATGCGGTCAGCGGTTCAGGTGCACAACTGTCAACGATCACCAACACCGTTCAAACCTTTGCCGTCAACGGTGTCAATGTCAGGTTGTTCAGCATGCCGCACGAGGCATGTGATGCCGGAATCAGAAAAGATATCAACAATGATGCTGTGCTGGTCAAACTCACCTATAAGAAAGTGAGCATACTGTTTACCGGTGACATCGAAAAGGACGCGGAAGGTGCGCTGGTCGCAGCGTACGGGGACGCACTTCGATCGACCATCATGAAGGCCGCCCATCATGGCAGTGCGACCTCGAGCACCGGGCACTTCCTTGATGCGGTCGGGCCCAGGGTCGTGATCATACCGGTGGGAAAGGACAACCCGTTCCGCATGCCCGCAAAGTCAGTGCTCAGACGGTTGCTCAGCAGGGGCATCAGGGTTGTGCGGACCGACAGAAGCGGCGCAATAACCATCATCACCGACGGCGAGCATATTGAAATAAAGACATACCTCGACAACGAAACCGCGTGAACGGATAACCGTTATTTTTGTTTGAGGGAGCTGATGTCAAGGGTCTTGAGCCAGTCCATGGTTTTCGCA
>JAJYYW010000296.1 GCA_021800575.1 bacterium | reverse complement strand
ATGAAGATTTTTGCAAACACGCAGATGACCTCGCGACACCTCAAAAAGTTCTGCAAGCTCGACGAGCCGTCCGTGGGCCTGCTTGCCTCGGCAATCGAACGGCTCGCACTCTCGGCGCGCGCGTACACAAAGCTCATCAAGGTGGCGAGGACCATCGCGGACCTGGACGGCGCCTCCGGGATCAAGTCACAGCATATAGCCGAGGCCATACAGTACCGCAGTCTTGACAGAACGCCGCTGGGGTTGTAAACACCCTTATCCGGCCACACGGCCTCCAGCCCCGGTATACAGAGACGGGCTTTTCTCCGTGGCAGAGAACCACGATCCCTCTCTTTCATAGCACTTGATTTTATTTTATGTTTATAGGTACTATATTCAATCACTATTTGAAAAGGAGTAGAACATGTCGTTAACGAGAGCGCTGGTCAGCGTATCTGACAAAACGGGACTGGAGGAACTCGGCAAAGCATTGAAACGGTTCAATATAGAGATCCTGTCAACCGGCGGGACTGCGCGCTTTTTGAAGGAAAAGGACCTGCCGGTCACAGACGTTGCTGATTATACAGGCTTTCCCGAAATGCTGGATGGCAGGGTGAAGACCCTGCATCCCAAGATCCACGGCGGGATCCTTGCCATCCGGAGCAATAAAAACCATCTGAAATCTTTGGAAGAGCATTCGATCGGGCTTATCGATCTCATTATTGTCAACCTGTACCCGTTCCGGGAAACTGCACGGAAAAAGGGCGTATCGTTCGAAGAGGTCATAGAAAATATAGACATCGGCGGTCCATCCATGCTGCGGGCAGGCTCTAAGAACTACAAAGACGTGATCGTCATCGTGGACCCCGCAGATTATGCATGGCTCATCGAACACCTTCAGAAGAACGACATCACGGAACAAGACAAACTGCGGCTTGCCGTCAAGGCGTTTAACCATACGGCAGCCTATGACAGCGCCATCGCAAACTGGCTCAATGGTGCGATCGGGAAAGACCTGCCCGAAGAGATCCACGTAACGCTGAACAGGCTGCAGGCTATGCGCTACGGCGAGAACCCGCACCAGCAGGCAGCGCTGTACCGGACAGCGGACGTGGCCCGGCACCAGGACCTGCCCTTCGAACAGCTCGGCGGCAAAGAGCTTTCCTACAACAACATCGTTGACATGAGCAGCGCGTACGATCTGGTCACCGAGTTCACCCAGCCCGCCTGTATCATTATCAAACATACGAACCCCTGCGGAGCCGCAACCGGCAGCAGTACGGCGGACGCCTACGCGCGTGCCTTCAAGACAGACCCCGTCTCGAGCTACGGAGGTATCTGCGGGTTGAACCGGGAACTCGATGAAGCAACGGCAAAGCTTATCGCAGACACCTTCTTCGAGGTCATCGTTGCCCCCTCTTTTTCAACCGCCGCGCTCGACATCCTTACGAAAAAGAAAAACCTGCGGCTGATCCGGGTGGACAGGCCTGTGGCCGGAGAACCCGCCCTGGAATTCCACGATACGCCGTTCGGCATGCTCGTCCAGACCAGGGACGCACAGACCGAGGATCTGAAAAACATCCGTGTGGCCACCCGGAGGGCCCCGACCGGCGATGAAGTGAAGGACATGGATTTTGCGATGAAGATCTGTAAACACACCAAGAGCAACACCATCATCATTGCAAAATCAGCGCAGCTTGTCGGCGTGGGTGCAGGCCAGATGAGCAGGGTCGACTCAGCCAAGATAGCGGTCATGAAGTCGAACCTCAGCACCAAAGGTGCCGTCGGCGCATCGGACGCGTTTTTCCCTTTCCCGGACGCGCTCAAGGTGCTCATTGACGCCGGGGTCACTGCTGTTGTTCAGCCCGGCGGTTCTATCAGGGACGAAGAAGTCATCAAAACAGCCGATGAAGCGGGCATTGCCATGGTATTCACCGGAATCAGGCATTTCAAGCATTAGGAGCAGGGAGAAACCACGCGCATGAATATTCTTGTCATAGGATCGGGCGGCCGGGAGCATGCTATCGTTCACAAGATCAAGCAGGACGGCATAAAAACCATCTACTGCGCACCCGGGAATGCCGGCATCGAGGAGCTGGCGCAGTGCGTACCCCTGAAGGCCGATAACGTCCAGGGTCTGCTTGCGTTTGCCCGCGAAAAAAAAATATCCCTTACCATCGTAGGACCGGAACTGCCTCTGCAGGCCGGTATCGTGGATACCTTTCGTGCCAACGGCCTGACAATCTTCGGACCCACACAGCAGGCAGCCATGCTGGAAACATCGAAAGCTTTCACCAAGAAGCTGTTGAAAAAGTATGCTATTCCTACCCCTGCATTCGAGGTCTTCGACAGTTCGGCCGACGCCCTCGACTATGTCAAAACCCAGTCCTTCCCGCTGGTTCTCAAGGCCGACGGACTTGCCGCGGGTAAAGGAGTGATCATCGCCGGGGAATTATCCGAGGCAATCACGGCGATCAAGGACATCATGGACAAGCGTGTGTTCGGTGATGCGGGCAAAGTACTGCTCATCGAAGAATTCATGCGGGGTGTCGAATCGAGCTATTTCATCATATCCAACGGGAACACCTTTATCCCGGTCGGAAGCGCACGGGACTACAAACGGCTGGAGGACCATGATCGCGGCCCGAATACCGGCGGCATGGGCTCCCTGTCTCCCTCCGACAAGCTGACGCCGGAACTCGAAGAAAAGATTACCAGGAGGATCATATCTCCGCTCATGGAGGCCCTCAGACAGGAGGATATCGTTTACCGGGGCGTGCTCTACACGGGCATCATGATCGTGAACGGTGACCCTTATGTGCTCGAATTCAATGTGCGGTTCGGGGATCCTGAGACGCAGGCGTTGGTGCCCCGTATCGACAATGACCTGGTCAGCATTTTCATGGACAGTGCCAAGGGCAGGATGTTTGCAGAGCCTGTCACCCTGAAGCGGACTGCAAGTGTCTGTGTTGTCATGGCTTCCCGGGGATATCCGGCATCACCGGTAACGGGTGTACCCATCGAGGGGCTGAAAAATGCCGTAGGAAAAGACACCTTCATATTCCACGCAGGCACCACCAACGAAAAAGGCACCATA
>JAJYYW010000295.1 GCA_021800575.1 bacterium | reverse complement strand
TGTCTCCGCTCAAGGAAGCCATGAACGTTGTATTCAGGCAAAATCAAAATAAAGGCGTGATCGATATCGGGTTTTCCGAAGCCTCGGGAAACCGTTTCGAGGTGTATGATTCCCGGGGCGCCATCGTCACCAGACGGAGCCGCACCAGCGGCAGGACCGTTGCGGAACATGCCGGGCCGATGGTGCTCGGTCCGCTGCAGACAGCGGAATCGCCGGGCGGTATCATCTCGATCAAAAGTACGCTCTCCACCGGCACCGGTGTCCGCACAGCCCCGGTCAGGGAGCTTTTTGCAACGATTGACGTGGGCAAACTGGTGCGCTCGGTTACCAGCTCTCTGCGATCGGGCAGGACCGGGTACGCCTGGGTTATTGACGAAACCGGCATGTTTCTCTATCACCCCGAGCAGGAATTTATCGGGAAGGATGCCTTTTCGGTCAGGAAAGAAAAGAAACCGTACATCACGTTCGCTGCGATCAACCAGATCATGAAAGAGCGGATGCTGCGCGGCGAAGAAGGGACGGGGATCTACATCAGCGGATGGCACCGCGGGGTCAACAATGGTGAAATAACAAAACTGATTGCGTTTACTCCCGTGAGAAGTCCGCTGCTGCATGACAAAAACATGTGGTCGGTTGCCGTCGTCGCTCCGATCACGGAAGTTGCCAAGCCGGTTCACGCCATGTACGTACGGCACTTCGCCGCCGAGGTCGCACTGATAGCCGGTATGTTTTTTTTCGGATTCATTGTCATCACCTATCAGCAGCGGATATCGAGTTCGCTGAAAGAGCAGGTCAGCGAACAGGAGCGGTACCTGTCCAATATCCTCCAGAACTCCGTGGATGCGATCATCTTCATAGACAACGAGAATAAGATACAGACATGGAACAGGGGTGCGGAACTGATCTTTGAATATAGCGCCGCAGAGATGATCAACCAGAGCTTTCACCGGATTATTCCTCCGGAGCTCGACGCGGAAACGGAGATACGCGAGATTGAAAGCCAGGTCCTGACCAGGGGCTATGTCAAAGATTACCGGGCCCCGCGTATTACAAAGAGCGGACGGCGGATCACGGTCGATATTTCACGCACCCTGGTCCGGTCGAAGGACGGGAAGGTTATCGGGAGCACCGCCATCATCAAGGACGTGACGGACAAGATAGAGCTGGAGCAAAAAATCTACAATACGGAGAAACTCGCATCTATCGGCACCCTCGCCGCGGGCGTGGCGCACGAGATCAACAATCCCCTGTCGATCATACTCGGCTTTGCCGACCTGCTGAAAGAGCGGTGCAGCAACGACCGGCAGGCGTTCGATGATCTGCTCCTCATCGAGGAACACGCGCGGCACGCAAAGAAAATCGTGGAGAACCTCCTCGGCTTTGCCCGGATAACCGAGGGACTCGAGGATACCGTCGATATCAGCTCCTGTGTCAGCACGGTGGTGGCGATCATCAGGAATACGCTCATGACAAAAAAAATAACCATAGTTCTGAACGTGCCGGAACGCCTGCCGAGGGTATGCGGGGACGGCCGCGAAATCCAGCAGGTCATCTTCAACCTCATCAACAATGCGGTCGCATCCATGGCGGGCGGGCAGGGAACCCTGACGATCGCTGCGTCCCGGGACAACGGCTGGATCGACGTGCATGTCTCGGATACAGGCAAGGGTATACCCGACAAGATTAAACCACGGGTGTTCGACCCGTTTTTCACAACGAAGAAGGTCGGGGAAGGTACCGGTCTCGGCCTGTCCCTGTGTTACGGGATTGTAAAAAAGTACGGGGGAAAAATCAGTTTTACCAGCGTTTCAGCCGAGGACCATCCGGATCTGGCCAGCGGGACAACGTTCACCATTGCCCTGCCGGTTGTCCAGGAACCATTGCCGAAAAACCCCCCCGGGGAGGAGAGCGTATGAATTACCACATCCTCGCCCTTGACGATGAACCGCACATGCTGGTGCTCCTTGAACGGATCATCAGGGAAAAAACACCGTACACGATACTGACCACGAACAACGCCCTCGAGGTGCCGCGGCTGCTGGAGCAGCATTGTTTCGATGTCATCATAGCCGACCTCAAGATGCCCGGTATGGACGGCATCGATATACTGCGTCTGGTCAAGCAGCAGAACCGGGCGGAGGAGGTCATCATCATCACGGCATTCGGATCGCTCGACACGGCACTGGAAGCGATCTCCCTCGGGGTGTTTGATTACGTGACGAAGCCGTTCAAGAAAGAGCAGATCATTTTTGCGGTTGACAGGGCCATCCAGTGGCAAGCCATGAAGCGCACGGTGCATGAACTCGCACCGCTGTGTACCGTAGAGCCGTACGAACAGGCCCTCCGCGCCTTCGAGCAGACCTACGTACGCAAACTGGCACAACGATACAAGGGCAACACGCGGAGCATGTCCGAGCGCGCCGGCATTCCGGAAGAAAAAATCAGAGAGGTCCTGGGGCGGCAGGACCCCTCAAGCAGGGAGGAGAACAATGGAAATCAAAAAGGCGGGTGATCTCATGATCTCCCTTGACAGGTATCCCCACATCCCGTACTGGTTCAGCCTGCGCCAGGCAATGGCGGAAATCGAGCACGCCGAGTTTGAAAGTAACGGCAACAAGTGTCCGTGCAGGGTACTGCTCGTATTTGACGAGAAGTATCAGCTGCTCGGGACTGTCAGGAGGAGGGACATCCTGCGGGGCCTTGAGCCCGAGTTCCTGTCCAACCTCGTCCTGGAACAGCGAAAGCACTTTTTCGATACGAAGAGCGGCAGGGACGAGGCGGATGCGTCCATCGGCAAACTCAAACAAAGCATACTCGAACGCTCCCAGCGTCCGGTCAGCGATGTCATGCGTATCATAAAATCCACGGTCAACTACGACGATCATATCATCCGGGTCGTCTACGAGATGGTTGATAATAATGTGAGCGTGATCCCGGTGATCAGGGACAACCGGGTGGTCGGTGCGCTCAGGAGCGAAGACCTGTTTCACGAGGTTGCAAAGCTTCTCATCGAATGAACGGCAGCCGGGGACACCATGGGCAGGACGTTCAAAAAAATACTTCCCGCCAGTGCATGGT
>JAJYYW010000294.1 GCA_021800575.1 bacterium | reverse complement strand
ATCCCCGGAAAAATCCTTCAGCGTGTGCTCGATAGCAGCTGCGTACTCGCCGGGAGATGCGGCCCGCTCATCCTTATAGGTAATCCCGAGCCCGCCGCCGATATCGATGTACTGTATATCAATGCCGTCCCTGTTGAGCTCATGGATCAACCCCAGGACCCGTTTGAGGGCGTCCTGGATCGGCGATATTTTGGTAAGCTGCGACCCGATATGCATATCGATGCCGACAACCTGCAGATGCTGTTTTGACCGTGCCATGGCGTACGCCTCCCGGGCAAACTTGATATCGATGCCGAACTTATTCTTCTTCATGCCGGTCGATATGTAGGGATGGGTGTGGGGATTGATGTCCGGGTTGACCCGGATACTGACCGGTGCCTTCAGTCCCAGGCGCGCTGCTCCAGCGTCTATTGCCGCAAGCTCCTCTATGGATTCGACATTGAACATGAGGATACCCTCGGTCAGAGCGTCGGCGATCTCCTCCGTCGTTTTACCGACACCCGAATATACAATCTTGCTGCCGTTCATGCCGGCCCGGAGCGCCCTGAAGAGCTCCCCGCCGGAAACAATGTCTGCACCCGCACCCATCGCAGCGAACAGGGCGACGATCGCCCCGTTGGAATTCGCCTTGACGGAGTAACAGATGAGGGGTTTTGTCCTGACGAATGCACTCTCGATCACATGGTAATGCCGCCGCAGGGTCTTTGCACTGTAGAGGTACACCGGTGTCCCGGTCTTTTCAATGATTGTCCTCACCTTGACATCTTCGCAGTACAGCTCTCCGTGCCTGTAGTTAAAGAAATTCATCTCTCTCTCCTGTAGAATATAGTATAGCTTTCCGACGGTGCACTCTCGTTGTGCTGTTCGGAGTCGTCGACAGCCGTCACATAGTATGTATTATATCCCCTCTGCGCCCTGGTGTCCACATACGTGGTCCCGGACAGGGGCTGTGCATTGACCCGTATGAACGCCGGGCTTCTGCCTGACTTTCTGTACACGTAATAGCCGAGGATGTCGGATTCCGTGTTCGGCTCCCAGCTGAGGGCGACGCCGGTCGTCAGAGGTGCTGCCATCAGGCCGTACGGTCGTGCCGGAGACACCAGGTCCACCGGTACGGCTATGATTTCCGATGACACAACGCTTTCAACCGCGGTTCTGCCGACCTTGTTGACGCTGGTCACCTCATAAAAGTACGGGATATTGTTTTGAAGGTCCCCGTCAATGTAGGTCGTGCCTGATATGAGTGCCGGGTTGATCGGGGACACGGGGAAATCCCCCATCTTCAAACTCCGGTAGATATTGTAATAGACCGTGGTATGGATCGCCGACCCGTCGATAGAGGCCCGCGGCCGCACCCAGGACAGCTCTATGAAATGCGAACCGGATTGCGCCCGTATGTCCCTGGGAGGCTGAAACGGCTTGTTCCAGTCAACCGTAACGGCATTGGACGGACCGCTGACCACATCATTGCGGGTAACGGTAAAGAGGAGGTACGAATATTGAAACCCGTAGCGTATGTCCGTATTGTCGATGCTCATGTACGGTACGCCGGGTTTGTACGCATACCGCCACTGCTGGTAGACTTCCCTTTGATCAGGACCAGTCTGGGTAATGGGAATGGCGGCACGGACCAGATTAAACCCTTTGATATCTTTCAGGACCGAGCCGTCCGTATTTTTATCCGGGACTTTCCACAGGAGCATAATGCTTTTCCCCCGTGCCACTGCCGTGAGGTCCGTGATGGCAACGGGCTTCGCCAGGGGATACGGTACCGGCGGGGCTTTCAGCCCGCACTGCACCGCCAGCAGGGCAAGCAGGAGCAGGAGGACCTTCGCCCCTGCAAGACGTCCGGCTTTGACTGCCGGGCTATGTATGTGCGCACAACCCATAAATGTATCCTGTTCAAAAGTACTTTTCTGCACGAATGAGATAGTCTTCCCCCAGGTGCTTCCCGGAGAAAGAAATGGTTTACATCCTCGTACTGAACAACAGGTTTTATATGTATAACACACTATAGCCATCTTCTCCATGAAAAAAGGAGAAGAGGCAAAAAAACAGGCAGTGCACGAACATTGTTTGACATTGTAAAGAGTGTCCGTACCGAAATATGTCGTATTGGACGGACACTGGCAATCCAACGGCACGGTAATGGCGACGACCTGCCAACCCGGGGTCAGGTCTTTAATCTTGACTTTTGTCACCGACAAGAAATAAGAGGTCTGCCCTTCGCCCAGGATAGTTCACCGGCATTGTAACCCGGCACTGCGTGCCGACATGTTTATTCGGCAGTCAGTGTTCATGATTCGGCCCTTGCTCCAACGGCCACAAAGAGGTATGAGATGTGTATGGGTGCGATTGACCCCGCAGAACAGCCGGTAAACGCTCCATTGAGGGCAGGGGTAACGGGCGAATGCCCGACAAGGAGGAGACATGAAATACTGGGAAAACCGTCCGGAAGCGTCCTGGAAGAAATTCACCTTCAACCAGCCGTACGCCGCGGGACTGAAGCGGCTCCGTGATGAAGTACTGAGCAAACCCGATTTCGACCCCGCCCCCCTGTGGCAATGGGGGACCATGCAGGCGGCCGCAGTCATCGAGGTGCTCAAGGCTTGTGAGAAGACCTTTGGCCGGGAGGGCCAAAACGTGGTGACCGAAGCACTGCACAGGGTCGGTCTGGACATCGGGAGACAGATCCTCAAAGGAACCACGAAGCCTGCAGGCATGTCTGACATGGAGTTCATGAGTTTTTATGCCACGGTCATTAACCGCATAGTCTACGCGTCTCTCGAAGAACCGCGTATCGACAGCGATGACCAGGTAAGCTTTGACATCACCTGGTGCCCCCACCAGGATTTTTATGGTGCATTCGATTGCAGGGTACAGCGTCACTTTGTCCAGGGCATGATGGACGCACTCAAGGAGTTCTTCGGGAAGGACACCGGATTCCAGGTACGCTTCGACAGCACCATCCCCGCCGGGGCAAAGACCTGCCATTTCACGATATGGCGCACCGGGGATCAGGAAAAGGAAGCATGGTCCCGGCTTACGGAAATGCTGGACGAAAAGGCGTTGGAGATTGCCCG
>JAJYYW010000293.1 GCA_021800575.1 bacterium | reverse complement strand
CAGAACGATATCAAGAAGGTGCTTGCATATTCGACGGTCAGCCAGCTCGGGTATATGTTTATCGGTGTGGGCGTTGGTGCATTCAGTTCCGGTATTTTTCATCTGATGACGCATGCCTTTTTTAAGGCCCTGTTGTTCCTCGGCTCCGGCAGTGTTATCCACGCAATGTCCGGCGAACAGGATATACGGAAGATGGGGGGACTCGCGAAAAAGCTTCCCATCACCGCGACGACCTTCATGATCGCTACCCTTGCCATAACAGGGGTTCCTGGATTTGCAGGGTTTTTCAGCAAAGACGATATATTGTACAACGCCTACCTCAGCCCGTACGGCGGTACCTTTATCTGGCTGCTCGGTGTCCTCGGGGCGGGTCTTACAGGATTTTATATGACACGGCTTGTCCTGCTGACCTTCTACGGGAAACCACGGATGGATCATCACACGGCGGAACACATTCATGAGTCCCCGAAGACGATGACCATACCCCTCATTCTCCTTGCGGTCTTGTCGGCTGTCGGCGGGTATATCGGCATGCCCGGGGTGTTCGGTGTTCATAATGTATTTGCACAATTTCTTGCGCCTGTGTTCAAGTCCGGTTTCACCATGCCGGAAGGAACCCCCTCGCTGGAATGGGCGCTCATGGGGGTATCGGTGCTCGCCGCCTTTTCCGGTATCGGTGCTGCGTACTATTTCTATGCGGTGAACACAGAACTTCCCGAACGGATGGCGCAGGCATTCAAGACCGCGTACGCGTGGCTCCTGAACAAGTATTATGTGGATGAATTCTATCTGAAATACGTCGTGGGCGGCGTTATGAAGTTGAAAGATGTGCTGTCGCTCTTCGACATACATATCATCGACGGTGCTGTCAATGGCGCCGCTCAACTCGGCAAAAAGTTGTCTGAGTTCGATGGTGCGTTTGACAGGATTGTGGTTGATGGTGCGGTCAATGCTGTCGGAGACGGCATTGTCTCGGCGGGTGGTGTGCTCAGGAAGATACAAACGGGCCTCATACAAAACTATCTGATCGTCGCCATTCTCGGGTTAGCACTGTTACTATCGTTTGTATTATTATAGGAGGAAGAAGAGATGTTGTCGAATTATCTGTTGAGCTGGATTGTTTTTACCCCGATGATTGGTTTTGTCCTCGTGCTGCTGATGCCGAGGGATAAGGTCGCATGGATCCGGTGGACCGCGGCGGTGTTCACGTTCATACCGATGATCCTGTCTTTTTACCTGTACGCCATCATGAACCCGTCGGACGGCGGATTCCAGTTTATAGAAAAATATTCATGGATATCGGCATTTAACATACAGTATTATCTCGGGGTGGATGGTATCAGCGCACCCATGGTCATCCTGACCGGTCTCCTCGGTTTCCTGTCCGTATTCGCTTCATGGAACATCAATAAGGCGCACAAGGCCTATTTTTCCCTGTACCTCCTGCTCGTGACCGCGATGTTTGGCGTTTTCATGTCCCTGGACTTCTTTCTGTTCTATATATTCTGGGAGCTCATGCTGTTCCCGATGTATTTCCTTATCGGTATCTGGGGAGGTCCGCGCCGGGAATATGCCGCGATAAAATTCTTTCTGTACACCCTTGCCGGCAGCGTTCTCATGCTGGTGGTCATCCTCGCATTTTATTTTAACAGCACGGACCCGGCAACCGGCAAGCATACCTTTGACATTGTGCTCCTCATGAACCAGGCAAATCAGGGACCGTTCCTCAAGGAATTCGGTGTACGTCTTGCCATGTACATAGCCCTGTTTATCGGGTTTGCCATCAAGGTGCCGGTGTTTCCATTTCACACATGGCTGCCAGACGCACACGTTGAAGCACCGACGGCCATCAGTGTCATCCTTGCGGGTGTCCTGCTGAAGATGGGTGCCTATGGTCTCATGCGGATAAGTTTCCCCCTGCTTCCGGATATAGCACGGTATACGGCAATCGGCATGGCCATCCTCGGCGTTATCAACATTGTCTACGGCGCCCTGGTTGCCATGGCACAAACGGACTTCAAAAAGATGATAGCGTATTCTTCTGTCAGCCACATGGGGTTTGTCATACTCGGACTTTCTTCAATGACCTTTATCGGTTTCAACGGCGCTCTCATGCAGATGTTTAACCACGGCATCATCACCGGGATGCTCTTCTTGCTCGTCGGTGTTGTGTACGACAGGGCGCACCACAGGGACCTCAATGGTTTCGGCGGGCTGGCGACCTACATGCCGATCTATGCAGGCATAACGAGCCTCGCGTTCATGGGATCGCTGGGGCTGCCCGGATTAAGCGGTTTTGTCGGCGAAGTCCTCGTATTCCTCGGCACCTTCAAGATCTACCCGGTGATCGTCATTATTTCAGCGACCGGCGTCATCTTCACCGCGGGATACTTCCTCTGGGCGTATCAGCGGGTTTTTCTGGGGGCTGCGAACGAGAAGTATAAAGGCATTGCCGAGATAAACGGCAGGGAATTGTTCACCTTGATACCGCTCGCCGTGATCGCGATATTCTTCGGCGTTTATCCGGTGCCGTTCTTCCACCTGGTCGGTCCGTCCCTCACCAAACTGCTCATGATGGTAGGCCATTGATGGATGTGATTGCGGAATCGATAAGGGAGCACGTGTCATGCAGGTAGACTTATTCAGATCCCTCGTTTTTATTACCCCGGAGATTATCGCGGCCCTCACGGCGCTTGTCGCCCTCACAGGGGCGATCGTAACGAAGCATTCGAAGGGGAACGGGGCCTACGTTATCGGCATCATCGGTATGCTCGGCGCACTCGTTGCAACGGTGATCCTCTATGAGCGGCTCACCCTGAACCTGGCGTTTTACCAGATGATAGCAATCGATCCGTTCAGCCTCTTTTTCAGGATGATCGCGTACACCTCCGTTCTCTATGTCCTGCTGATGGCATTCAGTTCGCGGCAGTTGAAGAACGCTGAGGGGAAATGGGAGTTTGTCGCACTCCTCTCCGGTTTCGGTATCGGTATGGCCATGATGGCGAGCTCCATGAACCTGCTGATGATCTATCTATCCATGGAACTGCTCAGTGTCATGTCGTATCTGCTGGTGTCCTACACAAAGAGCGAACGGCGTT
>JAJYYW010000292.1:463-3099 GCA_021800575.1 bacterium | reverse complement strand
TACCAGAACCAACCGCTTGTGGCTGTCCTTGACCCGGCAACCCTGCAGGGAATCAGGAACATTGTGACGGATTATCCTGTCACCGATATGCACGCGGTAAACCATGGTGCAGGGAGCATGCTGTACGCAGCGGTTTTCAGCGGAACCGGATATAACATCGAATCCATCAACGCGGCAACCGGGATAACCGGTTATGAATTTACAGCCCCGGGCATACCCTACAGCATGGCAATCACGCCGCAACGGGTACTCCTGGATGACAACCATTTCTCCTATCTCGGTATCGTCGCCAATGCGAACGGGTACATCGATTTTCTCAATATGGATTATGGATGCAACATCCCTGCACTACCAAGTACCTCGACAGGTTTGACGCTGACCAGCACGGTCACGTCGTCCGGATTACCTTCCCTGCTGGCTATCACAACCAATGACTGTACGACACAATCGGAAACATGGACGGTCGTTTACAACGCGTCTGCCGGGAACTACACGGTCCGGGGAACGGTCTCAGGACTGCAGGCTACACCAGCGACCAACGGTTCCTTCTTCGATGCATCCAATGATGCTGTGTCATTTTACATACATCCGGGTACCGCCCCCTTGAACAACAACGGTATGTTTTCATTCAACACGGTTGCTGCCCAGGACATCAAAACCCTCCTGGGCCTCGGATTGCCGCAGGACGTGATCTATGACCCGGTGACGAATCAGGCGTATGTCACGGACATCCTCACGAACGCTATTTACGTGATCTCACCCTCGACCCAGAGCATCATAACAACGATCAAATAACGGCGTTCACTTCCGGATTAACCGTTTTTCATGTGCTGGGTGATAATCTCGAGGACCTGATCCAGATTGAGCGACGGTTCGTATCCGATGAATTTTCTTATCTTGGATATATCGGGCGCACGGCGTTCCATGTCTTCAAAGCCCTTCCCGTACGCATCATCATACGGAACAAACACTATCTCGGACGTGCTGTTGGTCATCTTCTTTATCCGCTTCGCAAGCTCGAGGATGGTGATCTCACGCCCGTCCCCGATGTTGAACACGTCCCCTTCCGCCTCGGGCTTCTCCATCAGCATCAGTACCGCCCGGACAGCGTCCTTGACATAGGTGAAGCTCCGCGACTGTGTCCCGTTCCCGAATACGGTGATCGGGTTGTTCAGCAGTGCGCTCTTGATAAACTTCGGGACGACCATGCCGTACTGCCCGGTCTGGCGGGGCCCTATGGTGTTGAAAAACCGGACCACGACCACGGGTAGCCGCTTCTCCTCGTGGTATGCAAAGGATAGAAATTCGTCCAGCGCCTTGGTGCACGCATACGCCCATCTTCGCTTTTTCGTAGGTCCCAGCACCATGTTGTTCATTTCGCTCAGTGTATGGTCCCGGTGCTTGCCGTAGACCTCGGACGTCGATGCCACCAGTACTTTCTTATGATACTTGTTCGCCAGGCTCAGCACGTGTTCCGTACCCAGAACATTGGTCTCGATCGTATCGACCGGCCGCTCCATGATCAGTTTCACGCCCACCGCGGCCGCAAGGTGGAATATCCGGTCCGCCTTCTGCACAAGCTCTTCGAGCACCGGCTTGTTCAGTACCGAATCGACGACCAGGGTGAACCCCTTCTTGTCCTTCAGATGCCCGACATTCGCGATAGACCCGGTTGACAGGTTATCCAGGACTATGACCTCTTCCCCCCTGCTCAAGAGCTCTTCACACAGATGTGAACCTATAAAACCGGCACCACCGGTAACAAGTGATCGCACGATAAACCCTCCTTGTAGATCTGATAATTCTTCCCGTTTATCATGAATGGGAAGAAATTACAAGGACTGAGAGGTTATCTATCCTTATTTTCTGGTCGACCTTGATTGATCGTTTTTTTGTAAAACGGATCAAAAAACCGCCGCAGCTCGGCAATATGAGAAAGCGTGGATGATGATTCCCTGATGAGTCTCGAAATCAACTCATCCACGCTTATTTCTTTGTTTGCTTTTTTATCGCTCACCCGTTTCACGTATTCACCTCGCCATGTGGTTAGTTCCACATCGACGGCATGGTCGAAACAATCCGGGTATAGATCGTCGTCGGTATGCTTGCCGTGATGCCTAAAAGTCCGACGGTCATGGTCGTTTTACCGGACAAGGTCAGGGCAAGCCGGCCGTCGGGGAGAAATGTGACTGGGCCCGAGAGTGTCACATACACCGGCTGATACGGGGACATCATGGCATTTGTCGTGCTGTTCGAGGCAGTGGCAGTTGCCGCCATATAGGTGACTGCCGTAAGCTGACGTGCGGCTGTATTATATGCTATGTATCCGCAGGCAGGGTTTGTACCGCAGGCCCAGCCCGCCGGAGGGGATGCCAGGGGCTCCAGCGACAGCGTCAGTCTGCCGGTTGACAGTGATATCAACCCGGCAGCGACGATATTGACCGTTGTTCCAAACATCACCCCTCCGTCGTCCACGACAAACTGCATCTGCGGATTTCCGTTCACACTGTTGACCCCGGTAACAAGCGCATTGATCGAACCGCTGAGATAGGATGGAGACTGGGGAACAAGAGGCAGGCCCAGTATCGTGGTTTGTCCCATAACGATGGCATTTGCCGTGGTCGTGATTTCAGAGC
>JAJYYW010000292.1:0-453 GCA_021800575.1 bacterium | reverse complement strand
CCGCCTATCGACCCGGCCTGGTTCCTGTCTGCAACAGGAGAGAGTACCTGGGACAGTATCGGAAACCACGGAAGGGATTGAGCCGTGAACTGAAATGAACCTCCCTGCCCCAATGATACGCCGTCGATGTCCTGGACCGACGCGGATACAAAGAACGTGTATTGATGGCCGCTGACCAAGGGCTGTGCGGGAATGAACAGAAGTTTTTTCCCGATAACCTTGACCCCGCCGGGAACAAGTGTGCTGCCGGCGCTGTTGTCCTTCACAGAAACCGTACTATTATACGCTACGCTCGCTGGATTGATGAATTTGTCCAGGGTAACGTACGGATGGGCGAACAAGGGCAGGACACCGCCGTTTTCCGGAAATATGGTTCCTATGACAGGCGCTGCCGTTGTTCCATATTCCTTCGCATCCGTCGTGAAGGAAAACACTGCCTGCTGGGACAACGCC
>JAJYYW010000291.1 GCA_021800575.1 bacterium | reverse complement strand
CTGTAACAGAACGCTCGCATCCTCGGACTGGGACTTTTTTATCCCGATATCCTTGGAGATCATATTCCTTTTATGCTTGAGATCCTCGACCTTTCTGAGCAGCTCGAGCCGCTGCTCATCCTTTTCGTAAAAGGTCTTGAGCGAGAGGGCAGCGCCCCGTTTGGCAAGTGCTTCTTCGACGAGTTTTTTGTTTTCCCGCAAGAGTTTTATGTCAAGCATGGTGATGAATTAGCATTGTTCGTACGGGCAGTCAACAGATGCAACATGCCTCCCTGCTGAACGGGCTCAATACTCGGTATTGTCGGAAAATACAAAATCGATATCGTGCTTTTTTATCTTTGCGGCGCTGTACGGACGTCTGAGACCCTTGATCGCCGCTTTTCTCAGGTTCGCCCCGATGCCGGACAGTGCGTCGATGTCCCGGTATACATGCAGGGCTTCTTCCCGTCTTCCGAGTATATCGAGGGTCCGCGCTTTCCAGAGCATGCTGACCGCGGTCCGGTGCGGGATATCGGGCAGGGGGATTGCCCTGTCAAACGCCTCGAGCGCCTCCCGGTACTTGTGGAGTTTCATCGAGAGCTGTCCCTGCAGCATCAGGTAGATGGGCTCCTTTCCGTCTTTGTTCGTGAGCTGTTCAAGCTCCGCAAGAGCCCCGGGAATATCGCTGTGATAAAAATATTTCTGGTAGGCCTGCTCGTAATGCTCCTGAAACGCCGCAAACTCGTGCGTGCCCGCGTACGGATTCGGTTTCCTGACATCGAGGAGCTTCAACTCACCGCCCATCCAGCTCTTCAAATCAACGCCGATATAATCCGAATTGTTCGACGGAGCCTCACCCTGTGACATCCACGCCTTGAGCTCTGCTGGCTTCATCACGACGCTGCTCACGTTGTGGACCGCGGTTATCGTACTGCCCAGCGCCCGTTCCCTGCGGGTAAAATACTCGAGATGGTCGCCGAGGAGGAGGAACATATCGCCGACGGTGAATGTATGGTGCTTCTCCCTGATGATCTCTTCCGCACGCTTGTATCTGCCTATGGTCGAAGCGGTCGTCGAAACACTGTAATCGTACTCCCGCTGCCTGAGCAGGTCCGTGTTGTAATGGTTGGTATTGATGATAAAGGCAGGAGCTCCTTTCCGCGGGAGGACATGCTTGGATGATGCCTCTATGACAACAGCCTCCCCGCGTTTCGCATCGGTGATGACAACCCCCCATCCCGAAGAGAAGCGGAAGGATCGTGCAATCCTGACCGCATCATCCACGCTCTCGGCGTTCCGTATGATCTCGTTCGTGATGTTCATGATAGGCGTGGCATAGCTGGACACGCTCTTGCTGAGCATGATGTGCAGGGCAAAGGTAATGCCCGCCTCATTGATACCGGTTATCCCGGCGCCGGGCACACCGAGGAAACTGAACGACGCGTACTTCATGCCCTTATCGGGCTTGTGCAAAAAAATGGAAGGATTGTGGTCCATGGAATGGTTGTCGAAAAAGTCGAGGTTCCTCCCGTAGATAAAACTGCCGTCCGCCGTGGAATCACCCCAAACCGCCGCACTCGTACAGCCGGGGTTCAGGACCGCGATGGAATTCGCAACCGTGTGGGAAAGTCCCCGTGCAAGCAGGATCTGTAGAACATCCGGCATTGCCATAAGGCCTTTCAACAGCTCATACGATTCTCCGCTCCCCTCGGCAAAACCCGCCATCTCATCGAGCAGAAATGGCGTATATCTCTTACCCATGTTGGACTCGAGGAGCCGGACATATTTTTCGAACAGCTTACCAACCTGCCTGCGCAGAAACGCAGGTCCTATCATGTCCTCGAGTCCGAGCCTCAGCGTCCTGACGAAGATCATGAAGAACTTGATCAGGTTCCGCACGTACAACTCCCGGGCGATAACACCGTGCTGATGTCCCATATCACGGGCGCTGCCGCCCAGCGTTATGAGGTTGAGTCTCCCTGCCTTTTTGATTCTCCCCTCGGGGAGAGAAGCGAATTCAATCGGTGTGATCACCTGTCCTGATGCCATGATGCCTCCCTGTTATTTGCCGCTGTCCGTCTTGAAAAGTCCCCACACATACAGGATAGTGACAGCCCCGAATATAAAGCTTGCGAGGTTGATGACCAATTCCATGATCATACCGACCTGGCTGGGGTTACTGGAAAAAATGAACGCGTACTTGCCGTTCTCGAGGTTATACAATGAGTCCATGAATCCGAGGTACACGAACGTCCCGCCCGCGATAATGCCCCAGAGCACCCCTTTGACATCCTTTTTGAGAAGATAATAGCCTGACAGGAAAAACGCGAGGGTCATCCACATATCCGCTGCAACGAATGACCTTTCATACACCATGTAGCTGTGCGACTTGGGGAACGACTGGACGCTGTCCGGCACGAAGAGAAAGAAAATCCAATATGCTACCGTCAGAACACCGACGACTATCTGCAGAACCACAAACGTTTTTGAAGCATCTTTTTTCAACATATATCCTCCTTTAGGAACGAATAAATCACAGTCCGTCAATGACAACCTGCCGCAGAACTCATCCCTCTGCCGGTTGCGCGTATTCGGGGTTCGAATCCCTTTCAGCATCCACTCCGGCAGGTATCACCCTGCCCGCCTGTTGCCACATCTCCTTTGCCTTGAACGAGCTTCTGACGAGGGGAGAAGACCTGACGGCCTTAAACCCCAGCGCATACCCGTATTCCTCAAGCATCGAAAAAACCCGCGGATGAACATAGGCCTTTACCTGCTCATGTTCCGGAAGCGGCCTGAGGTATTGCCCGATGGTCAGCATATCACATCCTGTTGACCGGATGTCCTGCATGAGTCCCTTGACCTCGGGCAGAGTTTCACCGAGCCCCAGCATAAATCCCGACTTCGTCAGTATTTTCCCGCCGGTCTGTCCGAGAGTCTCGAGCACCGCAAGGCTGGTCGTATAATCCGACACGGGACGGACGGGGGCATACAACCGGCGTACGGTTTCCATGTTGTGGCCGATGACGACAGGACCGGATGCGAGGACGACCTCCAGGGATGCAGTATTCCCGTTAAAATCGGGTATCAAAAGCTCGGCCCGGGTGCCGGCGTCCCTGA
>JAJYYW010000290.1 GCA_021800575.1 bacterium | reverse complement strand
AACAATAAGATCCGGGTGATTCAGAGACGGTCATATGGGCTCCGCGATGAGCACTATCTCAGGCTGAAAGTACTTACATGCATGCTCAAGGAGATATAAAATGACCCACACTCTTACGCGAAGACCCTATTTTTTTTAGGAATACATTCCAATATAGGATAAGAACATGAACGTGTCAAAACAGGGTATCGGGCAGCGAATGGCCCGTTTTCATGACATCAGAAAATCGGGTGCAAAATGAACCACCTGCCACCGGAAATTTTCCGGGAAGTTGCTCGAACCGTCGAACACCCGGACGCAGAAAAAATCTTTGATGGCGTACGCAGTCGCCTGTAGACGATATCGGTGGAAGTAAAAGGAATATGCCTGCAATCCGCCGCGGATGAGAAGCCGGGCATAGAAAAAAAAGAAAGGAGAGAGAACTATGAATAATGATAAAAATAATTCTGTCATGGGACCAGGGAACAATCCGATAGCCGGAGGCGGGACCTCAAACAGGGACTGGTGGCCGAATCAGTTGAACCTTCACATCCTGCACCAGCACTCTGCAAAGTCCAATCCGATGGACAAGAAGTTCAACTACGCCGAAGAGTTTAAAAAACTCGATCTGAAGGCCGTGAAAAAGGACCTGTATGCACTGATGACCGACTCGCAGGACTGGTGGCCTGCTGACTACGGACACTACGGGGGGCTCTTTATCCGGATGGCGTGGCACAGCGCGGGCACCTACCGCATCAGCGATGGCCGCGGCGGGGCAGGACACGGCAACCAGCGCCTGGCACCCGTCAACAGCTGGCCGGACAACGTGAACCTCGACAAGGCGCGCAGACTGCTCTGGCCGGTAAAGCAGAAATACGGGAAAAAGATCTCATGGGCCGATCTCATCATCCTCGCCGGAAATTGCGCGCTCGAGTCCATGGGATTCAAGACCTTCGGCTTCGGCGGCGGCCGCGAGGACATCTGGGAGCCCGAGGAGGACATCTACTGGGGCAGCGAGGACACCTGGCTCGGCGACAAACGCTACTCCGGGGATCATGACCTCGAGAACCCGCTTGCCGCGGTACAGATGGGGCTTATCTACGTGAACCCGGAAGGGCCGAACGGCAACCCGGACCCGGTTGCATCGGGCCGCGACGTGCGGGAGACCTTCGCACGCATGGCCATGAACGACGAAGAGACCGTCGCACTCGTCGCGGGCGGCCATACGTTCGGAAAGACCCACGGCGCAGGCCCGGCATCGCATGTGGGGCGTGAGCCTGAAGGCGCGCCCATCGAAGAGCAGGGCCTCGGCTGGAAAAGCAGTTTCAAGAGCGGCAAAGGCGGCGATACGATCAGCAGCGGCCTCGAGGGTGCATGGAAGCCGAACCCGACCACGTGGGACATGGGCTATCTGAAGGTGTTATTCAAATACGAATGGGAACTGGTCAAGAGCCCTGCAGGCGCGAACCAGTGGCTGGCCAAGAACGTGGACGAAGAGGACATGGTAGTCGATGCACACGACCCGTCGAAGAAACTCAGGCCGATGATGACCACGGCGGACCTTTCGCTGCGCTTCGACCCTGTCTACGAACCGATTGCGAGGCGCTACCTGAAAAACCCCGGGGAATTCGCGGACGCCTTCGCCCGGGCATGGTTCAAGCTGACCCACCGCGACATGGGCCCCCGCTCCCGCTATCTCGGACCTGAAGTGCCGAAGGAAGATCTCATCTGGCAGGACCCGGTGCCCGCAGTCAGACACAAGCTGATCGACCGAAGGGACATTGCACACCTCAAGGCCAGGATCCTTGCCTCCGGGCTGTCCGTACCGGAACTGGTCTCGACCGCATGGGCATCTGCCTCTACGTTCCGCGGCTCCGACAAGCGCGGCGGCGCGAACGGGGCGCGCATCCGTCTCGCGCCGCAGAAAGACTGGGAAGTCAACCAGCCCGTGCAGCTCGCAAAAGTGCTGGGTATCCTCGAAGGCATCCAGAAGGAGTTCAACAAAGCAAAGAAAGGGGGCAAGAAGGTCTCACTCGCCGACCTGATCGTGCTGGGCGGCTGCGCGGGCATTGAGCGGGCTGCGAAGAATGCAGGTCGTACCGTAACCGTACCTTTCTCACCGGGTCGTACGGATGCATCGCAGGAGCAGACCGATGCGGCGTCATTTCATGTACTCGAACCTGCTGCAGACGGATTCCGCAACTACCAGAAGAAAAAATACGCGGTCCGGCCGGAGGAACTGCTGATTGACCGGGCACAACTGCTGACACTGACCGCTCCTGAGATGACGGTCCTCATCGGCGGTATGCGCGTCCTGAATACCAACTTCGGAACGTCCCGGCACGGCGTCTTCACCGCGCGACCGGAGACACTGACCAATGACTTCTTCGTGAATCTGCTCGACATGAGAACGGAGTGGAAGGCAGCACCGCAAGACGCAGACCTGTTCGAAGGCCGTGATCGCGCAACGGGCGAAACCCGGTGGACCGGCACTCGTGTCGACCTCATTTTCGGCTCGAACTCCCAGCTCCGGGCACTTGCAGAAGTCTACGCATGTAAAGATTCCCAGACTAAGTTCGTGCACGACTTTATAGCGGCGTGGAACAAGGTCATGAACCTTGACCGCTTCGACCTCGCCTGATCGCAGCAGAGACAGCTGAAAAAACAGCTTCTGTAAGATAGACTCTCACTTCCAGAGGGGGCATAAATCAGGCAGCGGCATTCACCGCTGCCTGAATATACGTTTACATCAAATACGGGTACAGTGCTCTACTAGTGTAGTGTCCCTAACAGATCTTTACATTTGAAATCTTTTGCAGAATGCTTTCAACTGAAGCTGTCCAAAAAACGGCATAGGGGTCAACCCTTGACATTGGACATTGATGATTCTGCCCTCTCTATTTTCTTTCTCAGATCCCTATCGGTTTGCAGTCTCTCAAGCATTCTTTGATAGGTCTTCGATACCGCAGAATAGCTTACACCTCCGAACAGTGCACCGATCTCGTTGTTTGTTGCACCGGTGTGCCGCTTGATAAAATATAGCGCTAATTTATTTTGTAGTCTTTGAATTTCTGATAATCCGTATCGGTAAAGAATATTTTCTTGCGCTCATTCCCCCGTG
>JAJYYW010000289.1 GCA_021800575.1 bacterium | reverse complement strand
TGCCACGTAGTCCGCAAGGACCATACCGTGCGGCGGCATAAGCATATCAAGCTGTTTTGTGTACAAAGTCAATCTTCCCAGCATCGTCATGATATCCGTGAATCTCGTTCGCTCACATTTGGTGGACAGCGCCCGGACCACGTCGTCGGTCTGTTTGACCGAAAATTGATACTCCTGAAGAATGGCCGCGATCATACGCGCCCGTTTCACCCGCCGATCGTAGTCAGCGCCTCCGCCCTGGAAGATAAACCGGACATAGTTGTCGTTGGGGTCCCGGGTGCACAGGCCTTCGACGGTCGATATATGGTACCCCATCCGTATGTTGAAGTTCATGTATTCGTCCCCGATCAGGGCGAGATTCTTCTCGAAGAGCCTGTCCTGCAGCTGCGGATTTGCCATGGTATTCATGAGCACGGAGGCAAAGCCGCCCGCACTCACGGGACGCGGCGGCACCCCGCCTTTCTTGATCCCGGCCCAGAAGGATACAAAGGGCAGGGATATGACCGACGCCTCGGTGATCGTATCGTCCCGCTTCAGTCCTCCGCCCAGATCGATGATGTACACCTCGAAGCCGGCAGCCGTTTTGAGTTTTGTGGAAGAGACCCGGTCAACGGATACGTTCTGGGCAATCAGGAACATCTCGTTCATGGACGCCTGATGCGCGAACCGTACAATGTCATGCAGCGTATGAACAGACTGCACGGTGAACGCCGGGTCGTTGGGATCGATGAGGTTGAGCGGTGTAACATACTCGAGGAGCCGGTTCATCATGGTCAGTGCAGGGGTGTCTTTGAAGATGCCGTTCTTCCTGCGCGGACGCTGGAAGAGTTCGCCGACATAGCCCTCGTAGATACATCCGTGATCCGCATCGACACTGATCACGGTTCCGTTTTTGATTGCAGCACAGGCACCCCGTGCATTCACCAGCGTGGGTATCTGGAATTCCCGTGCGAGCGTCGCCATGTGTCCCGTGGGACTCCCGATATCTGCAACGATCGCCCCCGCGCGGTTCATGATGCTGACGAATTTCGGGGAAGAGTGCCGCACCACGGCAATCCCGCCGTTCGGAAAGTTGGAGATGTCTTCATCAGTGTCCGCAAAAAATGCAGGGCCATAGCCGGCACCGGATGACGCCGTTTCCGCGCCGCGTATGAGGAGCCGGTGATTCTCCGAGGTGATGCGCACCGCACGAACATCCTGCCGGGGAATTCCGAGGGGGGTCGCCTGCAGGACAAAGAGCCTGTCCTGGTCATCGCATGCCCATTCGATGATCTGCGGACGATGGTAGTGGTCTTCAATCCTCACTGCCCAGTCCGCAAGTTCCCTGATCTGCGGCTCCCGCAGCGAGGGCTCATGTGCCGTTTTTTCCGGTACCTGCAGTGCTGTCATCCTCGCCCCCGTGTCCGATACGGTGAGCATGCTTGCCTTGTCGGCTATCCTGGATTCGAGGATCTGCTTGTCCTTTTTTGCAACGACGAAGAGGTCCGGGACAGCATCTCCCTCGACGATGGACGTCCCCAGTCCCCAGAGCGCATTGATGATGAGGACATCCTGCCCGGCTGCAAACGGATTCACGGTGTGTATCACCCCGCTGGACTTTGCACGGACCATGCGCATGCAGCCGACACTCATGGCCACATCATCCTGGCGGAATCCCCGGTTCGTGAGATAGAACAACGCCCGGGGGCTGAACCTGCTCGCAACGACATCTTTGTACGCCTGGGCCACCTGTCCGGCGGGCACGTTGAGGAGCGTGGTATACTGGCCCGCAAAGCTAAACTCGGTGCTCTCGCCGGCGGCACTGCTCCTGACGGCACATGAGCCGCCGCTGCCTGCCAGCTTTCTGCACTGGTCTTCGATCGCCCGGACCAGGTCCGCCGGCAGGGGGCTGTTCCGGATTGTGTCCTGGATCCTGCGGCTTATCCGTGTGGTCGACGGGAAATCATTGACATCGAGGCCGGCCAGAACCTGCTCTATGCCCTGCCCGAGGCCGCCGCTTTCGAGAAACACCTTATAGGCGTACGCGGTTATCGCAAAACCGTCGGGAACGGGAAGTCCGAGTTTGTTCTTTATCTCCCCAAGCTGGGCGTTTTTCCCGCCGACACTGGCGATGCTGTCTGCGGTGATGCCGTCAAAGGGGCGCACAAATGCATCCACGGGTATCTCGTTTTTTTTGGACAGGACACAATCTATATTGTCCCTGATCGCGGCAAACGACGTATCGAGTTCCCGGTACTTGTTCCCGGAGATCCTGTTGAGACGGGCTATGATTTTTTGCACCGTTGCAAGCATGGCCTCTGCGTTGATCCGGAGATAGCCTATCTCGAACGGCTCGTTTCCCGATGCTTTTTCCTTGAGCTCCGACACGATACGCAGAACGAGTTCGTTGTCGGACAATAATCTCAGGTAGTCGGTATACTTGTGCTGGAGGAGAACCGTATCAAACGATGTTTTTTCTTTTAAAAGATTTATCCCCACGGTCTTTGCATGCCTCGTTCATGATTTTCTTTGTATATCACATGCCCGGCATTTTGAAGACAACTTATTTATGAAAGACGGTTGCTCCCAGTTTGATGCCGACAATGATGACGGCCACAAAAGCAATCACGGAGAACAGCATCCTCACGCTCGGTCCTCCGGCCTTTCTGGTAAAGGATGCACCCAGCACGGAACCGATTGCCGAACTTACGAGCAGCGAGGTAACCAGCACCAGATCGATGTTGCCTTCGAGCGAGTACGTGAATGACCCGTACGCAGCGGTAAACAGTATGCCGAACAGACTCGTTCCGACGGCGACGACCGTGGGACACCCGATAATGTAGATCAGCGCCGGCATCAGGATGAAACCGCCCCCGATGCCCATAAAACCGCTCATCATGCCGACAACAAGGGCAATACCCATGATAACCCACAGGGAAATACCGGAAATACCGGATGCGGGAAACTGCAGGATGGGCTTGATCTTCAATGCCCGTATTCTCTTGACCCGTTCGGACGCCTCGGGTTCGCCGCTGCCGTGCTCCCCGGATATGATCTTTGACATTCTCATGGTCTTCAGCGACTCACGGAAGATCGAAAGCCCGATAACACTGAGCATCACGATATAGGAGATGCTCAGGATGA
>JAJYYW010000288.1 GCA_021800575.1 bacterium | reverse complement strand
TCCACGTCACCCCGTTTGACCGGTGCAACCCGCACGGCGGCCGGCTTTTCGGCCGATACGAGCTTCAGGACCACGGCAAGCAGAACTGCCGCTCCTGCGGCAGGAATCCAGAGTTTTTTCAGCTTCATGCATGCCTACTATAGTAGAACGCGTTCCAATAGCAAGTCTTTGAATGGCCCGCGGAAAGCATGCCCGTGCTTTGTTTGACTTTCCATGGATACCAGCATTACACTATACCGTATACCCATTCAAAAAGGCAGAATAAAATGTTTGAAACGATTCTCAAAAGGATAGCCGGCTCACAGAATGAAAGGGACCTGAAGAAGCTGTACCCGTTCGTTGATACGGTCAACGAGCTTGAGCCTTCTGTGGCCGCACTTTCGGACAACGTACTCAAGGGAAAAACCGGCGAGTTCCGGCAGAGACTTACCCTCGGCGAGACGCTCGATGACCTGCTTCCCGAGGCGTTTGCCGTGGTACGGGAGGCATCGAAGCGGGTGCTGAAGATGCGCCATTTCGATGTCCAGCTCCTCGGCGGCATGGTGCTCCACGGGGGCAGGATTGCCGAAATGAAAACCGGTGAAGGGAAAACCCTCGTGGCGACGCTGCCCGCGTACCTCAATGCACTCGAAGGCAAGGGGGTTCACATTGTTACGGTGAACGACTACCTGGCAAAGCGTGATGCGGAATGGATGGGAGAACTCTACACGTTTCTCGGACTGACCGTCGGCGTGATCCTCCATGACCTGGACGACCAGGAGCGTCAGGAAGCGTACCATGCTGATATCACCTACGGTACGAACAACGAGTTCGGCTTCGATTACCTTCGGGACAACATGAAATTCGATATCCGGGAAATGGTCCAGCGCGATCTGAACTTCGCCATTGTCGACGAGGTCGACAGCATCCTCATCGATGAGGCACGCACCCCGCTGATCATTTCCGGGCAGGCTGAGGAATCCACGAGCAAGTACTATACCATCGACAAGGTGATCCCGCGGCTCAAGATAGAGCAGGATTACACCATCGATGAAAAGCAGAAGAACGCCATCCTCACGGAGCAGGGGGCCCTCACTGTCGAGAAACTCCTCGAGATCGATAATATCTTCGAGCCCGCGCAGATGGAGACCCTGCACCATGTGAATCAGGCACTCAAGGCGCACGTCATTTTCAAGAAAGACGTTGATTACGTGGTCAAGGAAGGGGAGATTGTCATTGTCGATGAATTCACGGGCAGACTGATGCCCGGCAGGAGATGGAGTGACGGCCTGCACCAGGCGATCGAGGCGAAGGAAGGCGTGAAGATCGAGAACGAAAACCAGACCCTTGCGACGATCACCTTCCAGAATTATTTCAGGATGTACAACAAGCTTTCCGGTATGACCGGTACTGCGGACACCGAGGCATCCGAGTTCAGAAAGATCTACAACCTCGATGTCAACATCGTGCCGACCAACCTTCCGATGATCCGGGCCGACAACCACGACATGATCTACAGGACGCAGAAGGAGAAGTTCAATGCGGTCATCGACGAGATCATCGAGCTCAATAGCAAGGGCCGGCCCGTGCTCGTGGGCACCATCTCGATAGAAAAATCCGAGATCCTGAGCTCCATGCTCACGCGCCGGGGCATCAAGCACCATGTTCTGAATGCCAAGCACCACGAGAAGGAGGCCATGATCATCGCGCAGGCGGGGAAGAAGGGGGCTGTTACCATAGCCACCAACATGGCGGGACGCGGTGTCGATATCCTGCTCGGCGGCAACGCCGAATTTCTGGTCAGGGAGAAGATCAAGTCCGGTGACGCCAAACAGGAAGACTTTGACCGCCTTCTGCAGACCGCAAAAGAGCACTGCGACGAGGAGAAGAAGGAGGTCATCGAAGTAGGAGGCCTGCATATCGTCGGTACGGAGCGGCACGAAGCACGCCGTATCGATAATCAGCTCAGGGGAAGGGCAGGCAGGCAGGGTGATCCCGGCTCATCGAGGTTCTATATGGCGCTCGAGGACGATCTCATGCGCAGGTTCGGATCGGACAGGATCTCCTCGTTCATGCAGAGGCTCGGCATGTCCGAGGGCGAACCCATAACGCACCCGTGGATATCGAAGGCCATCGAGAATGCGCAGAAAAAGGTGGAGGAGCACAACTTCGAGATACGAAAACAGCTCCTCGAGTACGATGACGTGATGAACAAGCAGCGCGAGGTCATCTATGCGAAACGCAAAGAGATCCTGCGGGGAGAAAAGCCCGGTGAGCTCATCGCGGACATGATGGAGCAGACCATCGATGATATTCTGCACAAGCACATCGAAAATCCGGACAGACCCGAGGAATGGGATTTCAGCGCTATCAGCAACGCCCTGGACGGCATGCTGGGGGTGAAGCTGTCGCTGAGCGATGAACAGAAGAACACCATAACCGCATTTGAACTCAAGGATCTGCTCGTCCAGCAGGCAAAGGTACACCTCGAGGAGCAGCAGAAAAAGCTGGGAGAGGCATCGTTTGCCGAACTCGTACGCTTCATCTTCCTCCAGGTGCTCGACAGCAACTGGAAAGACTTCCTGCTCAACATGGACCACCTCAAAGAGGGCATCGGCCTGCGGGGGTATGCGCAGAAAGACCCCCTCATCGAATACAAGAAAGAGGCGTTCGACATGTTTCAGCTGCTGCTGAACCAGGTGCGGGAAGAGTCCATCACCAGGTTGTCGAAGATCCAGGTCGAGGAAAAAGAGGCCAGGAACCTTGCATTCCAGCAGAGGATGCCGATGAAATTCAACCTGAATCTCACCCAGCCGCTGGGCATGCCGTCTGCCCCGGCACCGTCGCAGGCCCCGGGACAAGGGGTGACGTCGCCTATCAAGCGGGAGAATAAAAAGATCGGCAGGAACGACCCGTGCTGGTGCGGCAGCGGCAAGAAGTACAAGAACTGCCACGGGAAGAATGAGTAGGGCGGACCCCGGGACACGACCGGGAAGAGAAGCGGGATTAAGAAATTAAAGATTCAAGACTCAAGATTCAATTCAAACAAAAACCAGACCTCATCCTGGCCTTTCCCTCAGAGGGGAAGGGACTCAAGATTCAAGAGTAAAAAAGAATAAAAAAGGGCGGGTTGTTAACCCGCCCTGCACGACATCATGTGAAGCCA
>JAJYYW010000287.1 GCA_021800575.1 bacterium | reverse complement strand
AACCCGACCATGAGTATCTTGACGATGTACGGTGAGTCCTTGATGAGGGGCAGCCGTTGCTTCCATCCGGCATAGGTATCTTTCGCAGCTGATTTTACAGCAGACAATAGGTTCATGCCGTCGTCTTATGTTGATTTTTTTTCAGAATTCTTGCTGCTCTCTTTGAGCTCGTACGCCTTGATGATCTCCTGGATGAGTTTGTGGCGCACGATATCGACCTCTGAGAACCGGACAAACTTTATACCCTCGATCCCGGACAAAATATCGATGCTTTCCACGAGTCCGGACTGGCGGTCCCGCGGGAGATCGATCTGTGTAATGTCACCCGTGACAACGGCCCGGGAACTGAACCCGATTCTGGTAAGAAACATCTTCATCTGCTCGGAGGTCGTGTTCTGGGCCTCGTCGAGTATGATAAACGAATCGTTGAGTGTCCTGCCGCGCATGAAAGCGAGCGGCGCAACCTCGATGACGCCCTTGTAGATCAGGTCATTTGCACGGTCCTGGTCCATCATGTCGTACAGGGCATCGTACAGGGGACGCAGGTACGGGGAAACCTTCTCATAGATGTCGCCGGGCAGAAACCCGAGCTTTTCCCCGGCCTCTATGGCAGGGCGTGTCAGGATGATCCGGTCGATTTCCTTGCGGATCAGCATGATCAGGGCCATCGCCATCGCCAGGTATGTTTTCCCGGTTCCCGCGGGTCCTATCGCTATGACGATATCGTATTTCTTGATTGCCTCGAGGTATAATTTCTGGTTCAGGCTCTTGGGTATGATCTTACGCTTTTTCAGGTTGATGAAGGAATCGTCGAGGAATATGGTCGTAAGGTCCGTCGACTGGTCTTCCTTCAAGATATCGATGGCGTTGAGGACGTCCCGCGGCCCGACAGCATAGCCCCGGTCGACAACCGTGTACAGCCCGGTGAGCAGTTTGTCGACGAAGCCGAGGGAACTTTCGTCACCGTTGTAATTGATCCTGTTGCCCCGGACGTTGAGCTTTAACCCGAGATTGTTCTCAATGACTTTCAGATTCTCATTGTTAACGCCGAAGAGTATTCTCGCCAGATCGTTCGAATCGAAGACCTTGGTCGCTTCTTTTATTTCCATGGCTCTAGTACTACCCTATTTGGCCGCATATTTGGGTGCAAGTAATATATAGTTTCCGTCCTCTAAAGAATAATAGTATTCACTGCCATACGGAAATGTCAAATCCTTGCTCCTTAAGATCCGGTGCTCGACGAGGACCCTCAGGTTCGGAGGATAGCTGCCGTACTCCAGCTTGTACATCTCCAGGGCGTTGGTCAGCTTGATCTGCTGGTACGTGCCGATGAACTTTAAAAAATTACTGTACGTCACTGCAACTTTTTCTTCCCGGACATTCAGGGGGTTGATCTTTGAATAGTACAGGATCGTGAGGAGGATAGCGATTGTGACGATCAGCATGGCAGCCCCCTTGACCATGTCCACCAGCCTGCTGAACGCGGACACCTTCCGTAGCACGGCAGGGTGTTCCGGTGCATGGAGAACGGAGATCTTTCCGGCATTGAGCAGGGATACAAATTCGAGGATAACCTCGTTTTTGCTCAGCAGGCTCATACTGTAGATATCGCCCAGGGCTCTTTTTCCGTCCGTCATCTCGAGGATGACCTCCCCGGGTGATTTGCGGGCCGGTTCCGGGGCTTGCTTCTGTACCGCGTCCGCTTTTTCAGGAGCTGTCGTGGTTGTTCTCTCGATGACGAACTCCTCTTCGGGTTCTGCTGGTTCAGGCCCTGCCGCCTCCGCAGGTTTCCGGGGGGCTGGCGGCGGGGTTTCACGGGCTGGTTCTTCGGTCCGCTGAAAAATGGTGTCATCCCGGTACTTCCAGTTGCTGTGGATAACCTCGTCGAGAATTCTCGAGGATTCCATGAGGACAAATTCCGTGTTCATGGGTTCACATAACTGTGGATCGTACTCTATAGCACGGGGTTCGAACTCGTAGGTTCCGCTTCTCAATGCGTACATGCTGTGGAGGGATTCATAGGTGACCGAAAGGATCAGCCGTTTCAGTGCCGATACCGGTACCGAAAACCGTTTCGGAATATCTGATTCAGTCATGCTCTCTTTCTTGATCCCGGTTGTCAAAACCTTGTGTTGTCCGGCACCGAGCAGCTCGGCTTTCCTGAGGCGGCGCGCGATAGAGGTCACCGATGGTTCGGTCGTCGGGAATGCCCTGACAAACATGCCTTTGTCTATCAGCACGTCGAAGATATCGTTTTTTCCGGGGCCCTTGATGTGAAGCAGGCCGGTAACCTGCTGGGAAGCGACCATCTGTATGATGGATATAATGTCGAATGTCCCGATGGACCCTTTCAGTACCATGGTGCCTCCCTCCTGAGTGCAAACAGCACGTTTGTGCCGTACAGCACGACGATGAGCACTGCGGTGATCGCTTTCAGCAGGCCGGTGTACGGGTTGACGATGGGAAATACCGGCGTGATGAGCCCGAACGAGGTGAGGTATTCCATACCCAGGTAGGTGATGGCGAACAGCAGGAACAAGCCCCGCAGGGGCTGCCCGCGCAGGATGTACCCGCCGCCCGGTATCAGCAGGGAAGAAACGATCGTGCCGATCCTCAATCGCTGTTTCCACCGGTGGGATCTTTGCGTTATTTCAAGTTTCTTCCGGGTATCTTTTATGTCGTTCCTCACGTACAACCTCAGGCAATCGCTGCAGATCGATTCCCGGTACTCGTCGGTCCGGCTCAACGGGATGTAAACCCTTCCGCAGGACCTGCAGCGGAAGTATTTCCGCACGAATTTTGCGAGGAGCAGAAGTCCCATGAACAGGAAGAGAAGCCACAGTGCAAGGTAGGGGAGGTATTTCGCAGAGGGCCACTGGATGAACCAGCTGACCATGACGTCCGCGAGACCGATCGCCGTGGGATTGTGCAGCGTGTCGAGAAACATGATGTACGCCAGTTTTCTGGGTGACGGGAGTGCGTCCGCAAAAGTCCTGTTCACGTTCGATTTTTCATAGATAGACGCGTAATAGCCGAACAGGGCTGGATCCAGCATTTTTGCTGTATCGAGCTCGCCTGTTCCGTCGATGTTTCCCTGGATGAGGTACAGCTGTCCAAGATTATACCGGGCGGGAAAAAATCCCGG
>JAJYYW010000286.1 GCA_021800575.1 bacterium | reverse complement strand
GCACCGTCGATATCGTTACCAAGACAGCGCTGAAGAAGATGGTACTCCCCGGTATTCTCCCCATACTGACGCCGATTGTCGTTGGGCTCATATTCAAGCAGTTCGGCTACGGTCCGCAGTCGGTTGCGGGATTCCTCATGGTGGCAACCATTACCGGTATACTCCTCGCGGTTGTTCTCAACAACGGCGGTGGCGCATGGGACAATGCAAAGAAGTATGTTGAAACGGGAGCGCTTGGCGGAAAAGGTTCGGAGGCACACAAGGCAGCGGTCGTCGGCGACACGGTCGGTGACCCGTTCAAGGATACAGCGGGTCCGTCCATTCACGTTCTCATCAAGCTGCTGGCAACCGTGACCCTGGTCATGGCACCCCTGTTCCTGTAATCACTGCAATCACGAGTAACGGTGTATTCAACGCCCCCTGTTTTCAGGGGGCGTTTTTTATTGCCCGTCAAATTCTTTCTTGATTTTTTTAAGCCGTGAACCTACATAAAGATATATGAAGATCATCTTTATGGGCAGTGCCGCATTCAGCATACCTTCGCTGGAGGCGCTTCTCCAGTCGTCACACCGGGTAGCCGGTGTTATAACGAACCAGGAAAAACCGGCTGGCAGGGGGCTTCAGCCGAAACCAACGCCGGTCGCTGCGCTCGCGGCCCAACACGCCATCGAAACCATAACTCCGGCTACCCTGAAAAATAACAGCGGCGTTTTTACCTGGATTCAGGAGCGTTCACCCGAGGCAGTGGTCGTCGTTGCCTATGGGAAGTTGATTCCGCCGGATATATTGCACCTGCCGCCCCACGGCTGCCTCAACGTTCACCCCTCGCTTTTACCGGCATACCGCGGGGCCGCACCTGTTCAGCGGGCCCTCCTGCACGGCGATGAGAAAACAGGGGTTACGATCATGCTGCTGGACGAAGGCATGGACAGCGGTCCTGTCCTGATACAGGAAGAAATGGCGGTCACAGCCGCGGACGATGCAGCAACACTCGGGAAAAAACTCGCGGTGCGCGGTGCAGCCATGCTGCTAAAAACCCTCGATCTGCTCGAACAGAAGCGCATAGAGCCGGTTGCACAGCGTCACGAACAGGCCACGCTTGCTCCCCGGATAACAAAGGCAGAGGGCAGGCTTGATTTCAATAAATCCGCAGTCCAACTCCACAATACGGTCAGGGCGTTGATCGAATGGCCGGGCACATGGATCACCTGTAAAGGAGAGCTTGTCCATGTGCTTGCCACCGGACTATCCGGGAGCACCAGCGTTCTGCCTGCAGGGTATATTATCAACATTGACAAACACGGTATTCATGCCGCAACCGGTGAGGGGGTCATCATTCTCCGGTCTGTAAAACCTGCCGGCGGCAAGGCTATGGATGCGTTCAGCTATGCCAACGGAAGACGGTTAAAAGCCGGTGATGTGCTGGGATAACATATTCTGCGGTGCCGGGGGTATTGACACTATCAGCAGAGAGGTTACAATAGAGGTGATCAGGATAATGTATGGCTGCTCTGTTGATCCTTCAGATACAACAGGGAGGAAAGTCCGGACTTCAAAGGGCAGGATGGTCGCTAACAGCGACTGTGCCGTCAACAACGGCATAAGGAAAGTGCAACAGAAAGGAAACCGTCCCGCCATGGGCGGGATAAGGGTGAAACGGTGAGGTAAGAGCTTACCAGTGCCCTGTGTGAACAGGGCAGCTCTGTAAACCCCATCCGAAGCAAAACCGAATAAGCAGGCGGTTGAGGGCTGCCCGCCCGATGCCTGCGGGTCGGTTGCTCGAGGCCGTCAGTAATGGCGGTCCCAGATAAATAGCCATACGCGACAGAATCCGGCTTACAGTTATCCTGATCATTTGTTGTCTTGCACGGGCCGGTGTCGGATCAACTGTCGATGTTCTGTGCTTTTATGTACTTGTGGAGTTTATCCTGGTGCTCGGACGAAACGTCCTGGAATTGTATGCCGATGACAACATTCGATGAAGATTTTTCGCGGATGTCTTTTGCCTTAGACCAGACAACCCTGCCGTTCATGATGAGCGGTTCTTTTTCGTTCGGGAGATGGAGAAACAGCTCGACCTTCGTACCTTCCTCGATGATCGTGGGTGTTTCCACCCCTATGCCGCCGAGACCAACATCCCGTGTGAAGTCTGAAAAGAATATGCCGTTGCTTTTACCATTTACCCTCAGCCGTGCTTTTACCCGTTTGCTTTTCCTGCTTTCAGTATAGGTATGCATATCAATGTATCTTATACACGATATGAAGCCCGGCTGCAAGCTCTTTCTCCGGTCGTTCGGGCGGCTTTCCTCGTTGCCGTTGTCATGACCGGCGGTTGTAATTTGCATTTTTATTCAACCGGATATAGTCTAAAAACTCCGGGAGAATGACACGTATGCTGGATAAAAACAAGATACGAAAGGATGCGGAGCATTACCTGATGGACGGGAGCTATGAGAAGGCTCTGGAAGAACTCGAAAAACTGTCGGTCATAGAAACGAACGATCCGTGGGTGTGGAATTCACTGGGCGAATGCTACGCAAACACGCAGGACGAACGGAAGGCCGTCAAAAACTTTATGATGGCCTGCCGCAAATTTATGCGCCAGGGAGATATGCAAGCAGCCCTGTCTGCTCTCGAAAGGATCTTGTCCCTGGACCCGGCAAACAAACAAGCGGAAGAAGAACGGCAGAACCTTCTGAAACGGCTGTCGAGAGAGGGGATGGGGCCGGTCAGGGAGAGCACGAAGAAAATACCGATCTTTTCCGAGATCGAAGAAGCAGAATTAAAAGACATCATCAAGATTGCGAAGGATGTTACCTACCAGGACCAGGCCTTCATCATTCAGGAGGGGAGCAGAGGGGATTCCATTTATTTCATCGTATCGGGCACCGTCAATGTATCCAAGCGAGATAAGGACGGTACCAACATCATCCTTGATACGCTTTCGGACGGCGATTTTTTCGGAGAGTTCGGATTTTTTACCGGTGGAAAGCGGCAGGCGACTGTTCAGGCCTCCGGCACCGTGGAGTTGTACGAATTACAAAAGCAGGCCATGGAAGATGTCGCCCGGAAATATCCGAACATCTCGCGGGTACTGGTTGATTTTTACAAGAAGAGGGTCCTCGATGATATTGTCGCCATGACAC
>JAJYYW010000285.1 GCA_021800575.1 bacterium | reverse complement strand
CTACCGCCTATCTGGCCGGATTTCACTACGGCATCAGCAAAGGTTATGACTTTCTCTTCGAGATGGATGCGGACTTCTCGCACCGTCCGGAGTACTTGCCCCTGTTCCTCGAGACCGCTCGCCGCACCGGCGCCGATGTGGTACTGGGCTCCCGGTATGTTGACGGCGGAGGAACGGTGAACTGGGGGCTGACGCGCAAGCTTATCAGTAAATTCGGCAACCTGTACGCGCGGACGATCCTCAATATGCGGGTGCGGGACATTACCGCGGGATTCAGGTGCTACAGCGTCGAGGCATTGGCCAAGGTGGACCTGGACCAGGTCAAGGCAGACGGTTATGGCTTCCAGGTCGAAATGGCGTACCGGATCAAGCAGGCCGGGTACGGCATCCGGGAAGTGCCCATCCTCTTCGAAGACCGGCGCGCCGGGCAGTCGAAGATGTCCAGGGAAATCGTCCTTGAGGCATTCCTGCGCGTCCTGATGATGAGGCTGAGGGTATGAAACTGCTCGACGGCATTCGCGTCCTCGATCTCACACGACTGCTTCCGGGGCCGCTGCTCACCCTGTACCTTGCGGATCTCGGGGCCGATGTGATCAAGATCGAAGATACCGGGCAGGGCGACTACCTCCGGTGGATGTCCGTTGCCGGTAACGGTTCAGCCAACCTCTTTGAGGCGCTCAACAGGGACAAAAAGGGCATGCGGCTCAACCTCAAGGTGCCGGAGGGCATCGAGGCGTTCAAGAGGCTGTGCCGCCAGGCCGACGTTGTGGTCGAAGGGTTCAGACCCGGGGTGATGGACAAGCTCGGGGCCGGCTACGAGGCCGTTCACGCGGTAAATCCGGCACTTGTATACTGTTCGGTGTCCGGGTACGGGAAAGACGGTCCGTATGCAGGAAAGGCGGGACATGATCTGAATTATATCGGCGTTGCCGGAACACTGGGCGTGGCCGGTACGCGGGAAAGACCGATGATCCCGGGTGTGCAGATAGGCGATATCGCCGGCGGCAGTATTACCGCATTCGGGGCGATCCTGCTCGGTCTGTTTCATAAACAGAAGACGGGAAACGGCCTGTATCTCGACGTCTCGATGGTGGACGGCCTGATCGGTTTTATGGCGCCCTATCTCCCGTACCTCGACGCCGGGTTGGCCAGGGGAGACATGGAGCTTGCCGGCAGTATCCCCTGCTACAACGTGTACGGGACGAAGGACGGCCGCTTCGTGACACTTGGTGCGCTGGAGCCGAAATTCTGGAAACGGTTTCTGGAGATGATCGGCAGGATGGACCTGCGGGACGAACAGCTTGCCAAAGGGGAAGATTTCAAGCGCGTATACCGCGAAGTGCAGGAAGTATTCCTGACCAGGACGCGGCAGGAGTGGATCGATTTTTTCAAGGACGAGGACGTGTGCGTCGAACCCGTGAATGCACTTGATGAATTGCTGAAAGATCCCCATATTCAATACCGGGGGATGTTTGATTATGTCGATACGGATGACGGGAAGTCGTTGACCATTCGCAACCCGTTTTACGGTGAACACCGGTACAACGATTTGAAACGGGCACCGAAACCCGGTGAACATACGCGGGCTATCCTGCGGGAGGCGGGGTATTCGGATGAGCAGATCGAAGAATTCAGGAATAAAGGCGTTATATAGATCGGATCCGGCTGGTACGGTCCTGTGTGCAGGGACGGCGCTGGTGGTGTCGCAAAACCGGGACTGCAGTGCGGATGCTCGCCAGAGGCGCGGTATTTTGCTATACAACAGATATCCGCAGTCAAAGACAAAGGAGTCATAATGAGACAGGGAAGCTTTGAACGGAAAACAAAAGAGACCGAGATTAGCGTACAACTTGACCTCGATGGTACGGGGAAGGCCGCCATCACTACCCCGATCGGCTTTCTCAACCACATGCTCGAGTTGTTTTCGTTCTTTTCCAGGATAGATCTGGCACTGAAAGCAACCGGCGATGTGAATGTCGATTTTCATCACACCGTTGAGGACATCGGCATTTGTATCGGAGAGGCAGTTGTACGGGCGCTTACCAGCAAGGCGGGTATTCACCGGTTCGGCCACGCGGCGACACCCATGGACGAGGCATTGACGCAGGTTGTCGTTGACATCAGCGGAAGGCCGTTTCTGGTCTACCGGGCGATACCGCTGCCCGAGAAGATCGGAGAAATGGATTCTGAGTTGTTCGAGGTGTTTTTCCAGGCCTTTGCGTTCAGGGCACAGCTCACGCTCCACGTCAATATGCTGTACGGCGACAACGGCCACCACATCATCGAGTCCTGCTTTAAGGGATTGGGCAGGGCCATGCGGCAGGCAGTCAAGGTAACTGCGAATGATATACCGAGCACCAAGGGAGTACTATAAAGGTGAGCAGGCATCGTACGCGCCTGTGTACGGAGTCATGAAAGGGACCGGGAACAAATCATGATCGTCATTGTTGATTACGGCATGGGAAACCTCAGGAGTGTCGAAAAGGCGCTCGCCTCACTGGGTGCAGCCGCTCGCATATCGAACGATCCCGTGGTGATCGGACAGGCAGATAAGCTCATCCTGCCCGGTGTCGGAGCATTCGGGGACGGCATGAAGAACATACGGACGTATGGGATCGAGGATGCGATCGTCCGCTTTGCCGCCTCGGGAAAGCCGCTGCTCGGCATCTGCCTGGGTATGCAGATGCTGTTCGAGGACGGCGAAGAGAACCCGGGTGTGCGGGGACTGGGTATCATCAAAGGCAGTGTCAGAAAATTCGATCCCGCGGCCCTCGGTCCGGGGGGGCTGAAGATCCCGCATATGGGATGGAACCAGGTGATCTGGTCGAAGAAGAGCTTCCTGTTCGACGGTATCGGGGACAGGAGCAATTTTTATTTTGTTCACTCCTACTATCCCGAGCCCGGGGAAGATGTTACCGCCGGTGTGACCGGGTATGGCATTGACTTTGCCAGCGTTATCCAGAAAGGTAACATCGCGGCGACGCAGTTTCATCCCGAGAAGAGTCAGAAAAACGGGCTGCGGTTACTCTTGAATTTTATTCACTACAGAGGTTGATATGCGTATACTTCCTGCGGTTGACATTAAATCGGGCAAATGCGTGCGGTTGTGGCAGGGGTCGTTTAACCGTGTGGACGTCTACGGTGATGATCCCGTGCAG
>JAJYYW010000284.1 GCA_021800575.1 bacterium | reverse complement strand
GGCGGTTATACCCATTCCTTTTGCAAGGGCATCGTCCGTCAAGGCCGACACGTAGGGTGCCGGCAGTATCTCGCGATAGGCCCTGTCCTTGCCGGCCGCAGCAGTTACCAGCACCCTGATCTGGTGAACAAGCTGTCTGCGGAATGCACCGAGAAAATCCTCGAACGACACCAGATCTGCGGGATCACCGGAATCGTACCCCTCCATTTGACCGATAAACCGCGGGGGGGTTTTGCCCCGGGACAAGGTCAGGAGCAGCACGGACGGGAGTACCATCTCGTAGCCGCCGACGCAGCCGTGGGTATCGGACTGCCCCGTTATCTCTATGCACCCTACGACCACATAATCGCGGGCGTCCCCGGTGCTCATGCCATCGCTCAGAAGCCCCTTGATAATGGCGGTGTCGTTGTAGATCGCAATGCCGTTCGTCCGTCTGAAAACCTCTATGGTGCGGCGAAGAAACTCGCGCGGTGTGTTCTCGTGTATCCGGACCGCAAGCTGGTTCACCGCGCCCTGCATCTGCTCGTACGCATCGAGGATAAGGTACGACAACTCGTTCGTGGCGTCCCTGCCCTCCTGCGTCAGCCCGCCGATGGTCACAACGTGCTGACTGTTTCCGTAAACACCGTTGGTTTCCATGCCGATCTCGGGAATGGGCTCTACGTTCGCCTCGAGCTTGAGGAAGAATTCCTGGATCAAGGCAATTGCCTGTTCCCTCGTCAGTATGCCCTGGTCTCTACCCGTGCGATAATACGGGTAGAGGTACTGATCCATCCTGCCCACGGCAAACACGTCGTGCGTGCCGTACTGGATTTCCCCCACCAGTTCCGTAAACCATGCCGCCTGGAGTGCCTCATGGAACGTTTCCGGCTTCCGCTCGGGTACTGTGCTCAGGTTGCGGGCGATAGCAGCCAGCCGTTGCTTTTCCGTCTCGTCAGCGGCCTGCCCTTGCAAGGTGTCCGCAAGCTCCACAAACCGTGCTGCATAGTGGAGGGCAGATTCAAGGCTGATGATGACTGCATTGAGGAAATTGCGTGTCTTTTCATCACCGCCGTCCGCTGCATCAAGCCGCCGGAGATGCTGCCGGGCCTGCTCGATGATGGGCTGCATGCCAGCCGCCACAACCTTATCAATACCGAGGCTCAAATGCCCCTGGACGTCGAACACGAAGACGGCAGGTGTCGGATTGTTGTTCGCGAGCTCGTACCTGAGTTTGTGGAACGTACGCAGACGATCCACGGAAAGCGGCACCTTTGCATTCGCTCCCTGTATCTTACGAAGGCCACGATGACCGACATAGCGGCCAAACCGTACCATTCTGCTTACATCGAGGAGCCGCTTCACAAAGCCGGGTCCGGTGTCTATGAGCCCGTCCTTGTTCCACTGCCGTGATTTGTAGTCCCGGAGTGTCCTGCCGTCCCAGTACGGGACTATTTCATCGAGAAACGCTTTACGGTCCTCCCGGGATATAAAGAACGGCCTGTGCTTCAGGTGCAGGATATCCATCTCGAGCTGCAGCGTCCTGAGGAAGTCTCCCCGCTCAACAGACAGGGGTGCTGCAAGGAACTTCTCGGTTTTACTGCCGGCAAGATATTCATCCGGATAGATGAATATCTTCTGGTTCTCGAGGGTGCGCTTGAGCGCGTATGCATTACGAAGGTGGGGGTCCATGCCTTCTGTCTCCTGGTATGACTTCGTGAAGTGCAACGCCCGCGCCATACAGACCTCATACGGCGCCGTATGATAGCGCTGTCTTAGCCGTGCTATCCTGGGATCGAGTCCCCGAGCTTTTCTGCCTACATCTTGTCCGGGTTCCGGTGCGGCCATGTGCCCCTCCTCTTGGCTGATTATAAAGCCATCAACGATCCTGTCAAGCGCCGGATAATCCGCGTGATGAATATAAAAAGGGCGCGGTTCTTTGCCGCGCCCTCTGCAATGCACATCAGGTTTTTATGGACTATCCGCGTTCTACCAGTGTTGCAACGCCCATGCCACCGCCGACGCACATGGTCTCGATGCCCAAATCGATGTTGTTGTCCACCATCTCATGGATCAGTGTCGTCATGATCCGTGCGCCCGTTGCACCGAGCGGGTGTCCGATGGCTATTGCACCGCCCCTCGGATTGAGCCTTTCAGGCGGTATGCCGAGCTCCCGTGAAACAGCAAGGGACTGGGATGCAAACGCTTCGTTGAGCTCGACAACGCCGATGTCCTTGATGGCGAGCTTGGCCTTGGCAAGCAATTTGCGGACTGCGTAGATGGGACCTATTCCCATGACCTCCGGCTTCACGCCTGCGACAGCCATTGCGCGGATGGTCGCAATCGGTTCGATACCGAGTGCCTTTGCCTTTTCCCGCGACATGATCATAACCGCACCGGCTCCGTCGTTAAGCGGACTCGAATTGCCAGCGGTCACAGTACCGGTTTCCGAAAAAGCCGGAACGAGGTTCGCCAGCTTCTCAAGGGAGGTGTTTTCCCGCGGACACTCGTCTGTATCGAAGAATTTTGTCGATCCGTCTGCCTGCGGAGCATTGATACCGATAATCTCTTTCTTGAACAGGCCTGCCTTGATGGCCTTGATAGCTTTCATGTGACTGTCATACGCAAACTTGTCCTGGTCTTCCCGTGAGATCTTGTATTCGACCGCTACGTTTTCCGCCGTCTGTCCCATAGTTATATAGACATTGGGCTGTTTGCCTTCCTGGATGTCATTCAACAGGGGGACATTGAGCGCCTTGTCGGGATTCAATCCGCCCATGGGTATGTGGGTCATACTCTCAATGCCTGCGCCGATACCAGCATCGATGAATCCGGCCATGATCCGCAGGGCTATGAAATTGATGGCCTCGAGGCTTGACGAGCAGAACCGGTTCAGCGTCGCAGCCGGCACCTCGATGGGTAACCCCGCGAGTATACCGATCACCCTGCCCACGTTCAATCCCTGCTCTCCCTCGGTCATGGCACAGCCGACAACCAGGTCTTCTATTTCTTTGGGGTTGAGCTTCGGTGTCCTCTTGACGACCTCTTTGACGACATGTGCGCCGAAGTCATCAGCCCGCACATTGATCAGGCTTCCCTTGTTTGCACGTCCTATTGCCGTACGGACGGCAGCTACGATAACAGCGTCCTTTGGTCCTTTATTCATGAACAGCCTCCTTTTTTA
>JAJYYW010000283.1 GCA_021800575.1 bacterium | reverse complement strand
TCCCGACTTGCCGCTTGTCACATGCCAGGATCAGGCATTGTTTTGATAACAGTTTTAGTATCCGGTGTATCGCCAACCCCGTCCGTTCTGCCTGAACCTTGATATCGTTGACCAGCAGGGCTTTGATATCACTGCGACGGTGCGGTTTTTCAACCATTGTTTTCTCAGGACGGCTCGGTATTTTACCAGCCAGCCGGAGACGGTCTGCTGATCATCGATACCAACGGGTATCGTTGACATGAGACGAATACTGTATTGCATCATTTTTTTTGCTTTGGTCCTGACACAGTGCGGGCCTGTCGATAACGGTCCCCTGGTGCCGCGGCAGTCTCCCTTCTACAACCCCACTACGATAGTCATCAACAAAAACACCGACTATGGAGTCGCCAACAGTCCGTACACCTTTACGCAAAGCGTTTATGTGACGGACACAGCGACATTGACGGTCGATCCCGGGGTGGCCGCTCGACTTTACTCCGGGCGCCATGCTGTATGTCAACGGAGACCTTGTTGTCAACGGCACGAAAGCAAGTCCTATATCCATACAGAGTCTTGAAACCGGGGTGCCGTGGGGAGGATTGATATTCGGCAAGCACAGATCCGGAGGAACTATCACCTATACCGTTATCAAAGATGCCTTCGTTCAGGTCAACAGCGGCCTGATAACCATGCGCCATTGCATTATAGATAACGGCGTGTGGGTAGCGGACGGTTCGAGGTAAGAACATTTTCATACGGACATTCTCTGTACAGCGTCGCTTTTTGTTGCGATAGTGCAGTGAGTGCCGGGGGAGGGAATTGAACCCTCATGTCCCGGAGGACGGGGGATTTTGAGTCCCCTGCGTCTACCAGTTCCGCCACCCCGGCGTTACTTGTTTTTCAGTAGGTTGCAAAATCTTGTATGCATCTTACCATCAGCCTGCTACCGTTTTTGCTACAACATTGCTGCAAGCGTCTAAAACGGCGATGCCCTGTTTCAAATTGGCCGATGCAAGATGCGCATACCGTTGGGTCATTTTAAATTCTTTATGACCCATTAACTTCTGGACGGTGTAAAGATCAACCCCGCTTTGCACTAACCAGGATGCAAAGGTGTGCCGCAGATCGTGAAAACGAAAATCCGTGATCCCGACATCCTTACAGGCTTTCTTAAAGTGCTTCTGTACCCTTGTTTCTTTTACCCTTGAACCATCTTCATTGGTGAATACGTAAGGGCTGTTGATGTGTCTCACTCCGTTCAACGTTTTCAGCACCTGCCTGACTGTCTCTGACATTGGTAATCCGAGCTTTTCATTGTTCTTTGTGCGGTCAAGAATTATCACCCCGTTGCTGAAATCGACCTGCTTCCATGTTAAGGTGAGCAGATTATTTTTTCTCATGCCCGTATTTACCGCTGTTATCACTATGGGCCTTAACCAGTCGTCACAAACATTAAGCAAAGCCTGATACTCGGTATTTGTCAGATACCGCACCCGCTCATTGTTGACCTTTTCCATCGATACCCGTGCAAACGGATTGTCTCTTACCCATCCCCATTCCTTCAAACCGAGATTATAGATACGTTTGGCAAGTTTTAATTCATGGTTGATACTTGCAGGGGCTGCATTCTCTTGCTCTCTGTGTACCTTATACCGTGCAATTTGATCGGGCGTTATCTGTGAGAGATATTTGCCGGAAAATACGGGCAATAAATGTTTGAGAGAAGTTTCGTCCCTTCTTTTACTGTCTCTCGGTTTCTTTACCGCGTATTCTTTCATAAATCTGTTTGCCGCCTCTTCAAACACTCTCTTGTTTCCCTCATCTTTTAGCCCAAATCTGCCCTGTACCATTTCAAGCTTTAGCTGTGCCTCCCTTTGCTCTGCAAGTCTTTTGTTTTCCGTGCCTGTTGATTGCCATGCATCTCTGCCATTGTATCTTAATCTCACGTACCACTTACCGCCTCTCTTAAATAAACTCATTTAACCTCCTTTCAAGGAGGTGAAAGTGGTTAATTCCGTGTAAGGATTCCCTACCTCACTTATAGAGAGATTGCAACCACTTTCTACCCCGTAATACAGACTCATATCTCTTATTATTATGTGAGCCGCATGCCATAACCCGGCATAGAAAACGGCGTTTTCAGCCACACAAGCGTTAATTTCATGCCTGGTCATGCTTGACATACCAATTCACGTATTTTGCCTTTTCATGCCTTTTAAATTTCCGATACATTGACCGGATCAAGCTATAGATTCCTTTTTTCGCTGCCTTCCTGCCTTCATACGCTGCCCCCATTCAGCCTTTTCTTTTTCGGATAGTTTAAGAGGTGTGCGCTTCGCGGATTTCTTTTTGTTTGGGTTGTACGGCTGAAATTGATACAAAGGGCAGGTGCCCTGAGCCTGACAGTCAGCCGCGCTGGATTCCTGACCATTGCAAACGAAGCATTGGGCCAGGATCGCCTCAAGATAGCTCAATAGCAGTCCGCTCTTGAATTTCTCATACTCTTTTTGACCTATGATTTTACTCATGCTTTTGCTCCTTTGTTTAATGATGTCGTGCCATACAGTGCCTGCACTGTTTCAAAATGTTTCTTATCAATTTCAAACCCGATGGATTGGCGCTTTGTTTTTATACAGGCTGAGATTGTCGTGCCGCCGCCCATCATGGGATCAAGTACCGTGTCCCCGGGCCCGGTGAATGCCTCTATCAGCTTGATGAAGGTAGGTTCCGATTGTCCCCATGCATGAAGGATTTTATTTGGTGCCTCACTGATAAAAACATTTTCGATCCATGAGTCTTGTTTTTTTAACGGAGGTTTATAGAAAAACAGTATCGGTTTGCCTCTTGTAAACATGTTTACCGAGTAATCCGGTTTGATTGCACCTTTATGATATAAAAAGCCGCTGTAATAATAGTCCAAATACGGCAGCATGGAATCCGTTGCTTTCAGGAGATACAGATTTCCGTAATAGAATATCAAAAATCTGCCGGGTTTTAAGACCCTCCGGGCCTCTTTTGCAAGGTCGGATAATAGAGGGATATAGTCTTTTCCATAGGGCGGATCCGTTAGAATGAGATCGATAGAGTTGTCCGGCAGGATCTTCATAAGCTCCCTGAAATCGCCGTGACTCAATACAGGGACATAATCGCTTTCTGGGATTGCTTTTAACTTTTCTATTTGCTGTTCAACTTCTTTTTGACGATGCAATTCT
>JAJYYW010000282.1 GCA_021800575.1 bacterium | reverse complement strand
TCTGATCTGGCTCATCTTGACCCATGACTGTTTCGGTAAATGCGGTGTTTTTAATTCGAGGGTGAGAGGGAACCCGGCACGCTGGGGCTGGCTGGTAATAGCCACAGCAATAACGGTTCCGGAACGTTCATTGAAAACCTCATGGCTTAAAATCAAAACCGGCCGCAGGCCGGCCTGTTCGTGCCCTTTGACGGGGTTTAAATCAGCCCACCTGATATCGCCTCTCAGTATTCTGGCCATGCGTCTCTATCCTTGGTCATGCCTTCTTCAGCCATTGCTTTCTCAGAAGGACTATTCAATTTGGAGCATTCCTGTGCCAGCCGGATATGCTTCAACCGCTCCAGTTTCTCTTGCACCGCTTTTTGTATAGCCTGACTGCGGTTTTGAAAGATACGGGTACGAATAAGCATGTCGATGTCTTCTATAAATTGTTCATCCATGGTAACGGCAATTTTGGCTTTGCTCATAATTCACCTCAGGTAGTATATTATATCATACCTTATGATTTGTCAATGCCGGCTTTGGAATAGAATTACTGACGGAACCAATTTTTTTATGGGAGATCGCGGGGGAGGTAAGCGTAGGATCTTTTGTGTTTCAACATCTATTCATGACATCGCAATAGTTGATTATAGAACTCGGGAAGGGGTGAGGATCTTTTCGGCACGGTAATGTCTGAGATAAGACTTACTATTTCCCGAAGAGCTTCAGGTATTCGCCGTAGCCTTCTTTTTCGAGGTCTTCTTTCGGAATAAAACGCAGTGCCGCAGAATTGATGCAGTACCGAAGACCTGCAGGCTCGGGACCATCCTTGAATACATGTCCCAGGTGCGAGCCCGACGTGCTTTTAACCTCTGTTCGGACCATGCCGTGGCTGGTGTCCGTTGTTTGCTCAATGTTCTGTGATACCAGCGGCTGTGTAAAGCTCGGCCAGCCGGTACCCGAATCGAACTTATTCGTTGAGCTGAACAACGGTTCCCCTGTCACAACGTCCACGTAGATACCTTCCCGGTGGTTGTTCCAGTATGCATTGTGAAACGCCGGTTCTGTACCGCATTGCTGGGTAACCTCGTACTGAAGAGGGGTCAGTCGTTGTTTCAGATCATCCCCGTGGACTTGCTTTTTCCCCCACTGCTTTTCAAGATATGCATCCCGACCCGAACCCATTCTGTAAAACCCATAGCGGGTAGGATTTTTCAGGTAAAAGTCCTGATGATAGCTCTCGGCAGGGTAGAATGTCTTGAACGGGAGAATTTTTGTGGCGATCGGTTTGTTAAAATGCCATTCCCGGGTAAGCTCATCTTTTGATGCTTCCGCGATCTGCCGTTCTTTTTCCGTTTGATAGAAAATTGCAGTCTCGTACTGTGAACCGCGGTCGACAAACTGGCCGCCGCTGTCAGTCGGATCTATCTGCCGCCAATAAATCTGGAGGAGCTCACGATAGGAGAGAACCGAAGAATCGTAGGTAACCTGGATCGCCTCATAATGACCCGTCGTTCCAGAACAAACTTCTTCATAGGTAGGATTTTCCTTTGCGCCTCCGGTGTATCCGGATATCACTTTTACAACGCCTTTTTGTTTTTCAAACGGTGAAACCATGCACCAGAAACAACCTCCTGCAAACACCGCTGTTTTTAATTCGGGAGCAACATCGCGCTTGTCTTGTTTTTCAGCGGCAGAGGTATCACCGGGTGTGTGCATAAACACACCGGTCAGGAGCACGGAAATTCCTATCGTCAGTAAATAGTTCATGATCATATGTATATATTGCACATTGAAATAATTACAATCAAGAGAGAGCGATAGCGGCGGCGCTGTGTTCTTTGTTGATATTTCCGGACGGGCAATCCAAAAAAACCTGACAAAATATTTTGCTTGCAATCGGCACGGTGCATATGGTATGCATTGAATGAATATTCATTCAAAGGAGAGAAAATATGGGAAAAGACACGGAAACAAAGGTTATCGGCGGCGGTTTTCTGCTTGAACCAACGGCAGAGAAAGACATTTTTATCCCGGAAGAGTTTACCGAGGAGCAATTGAGCTTTGCGGATACTGCTGACGATTTCATGGAAAAGGAAGTGATTCCCCTCACCGATGCATTGGAGGAGCACGATAAGAAGATCGAGTTGAACGTCAAGCTCATGAAAAAAGCTGGAGAACTTGGCCTTCTCATGATCGAAATTCCCGAAGAGTATGAGGGCCTTGGAATGAACCTGTCGACCGCGTTGAGGGTGTCCGAGAACATAGCAAAATCAGGTGCCTTTGCAGCGAGTATCCTTGCGCACAATGGCATCGGAACGCTTCCCATCGTTTATTTCGGTAATGAAGAACAAAAGAAAAAATACCTCCCCAAACTTGCCAAAGGGGAAATGATCGCAGCGTATGGTCTGACGGAGACCGGGTACGGTTCTGATGCACTCAGCGCCAAGACCAAGGCGGTCTTAAGCAAGGATGGCAAGTACTATGTTCTGAACGGCGAGAAACAGTTCATCACGAACGCGGGATTTGCGGACGTTTTTATCGTGTATGCGAAGATCGACGGTGAAAAATTCACCGCCTTTATCGTTGAGAAGAACTACGAAGGCGTATCGACGGGCAAGGAAGAAAACAAGATGGGTATCAAAGGCTCCTCGACCCGGCCTGTTATTCTGAGTGATGTGAAAGTGCCCGTTGAAAACGTGCTCGGCGAGATCGGAAAAGGACACCAGTCAGCCCTGGGCGTCCTGGACATAGGACGTCTGAAGCTGGGTGTCGCATCGACCGGAGGTTCCAAAGAAGTGATCAAACAGGTTACCCAGTATACAAACCAGAGGATACAGTTCGGACAGCCCATATCGAGTTTCGGCATGATTAGGAGAAAACTCGCGGACATGATGATCAAGGTTTACGCATCCGAGAGTATGTCATACAGGACGTCCGGCATGATCGACAATGCCATTCATGCACTCGACCACAAGGCACCGGATTACAGTAAGAAGGCGGCCAGGATATTCGAGGATTACGATATCGAGGCATCGATCATGAAGGTGTACGGATCAGAGGTCCTCGGTTTTGTTGTTGATGAAGGCGTCCAGAGCCTCGGTGGGTACGGTTTCATCGAGGAGTACAAAATAGCACGTGCATACCGGGATGCGAGGATTCAAAGAATATTCGAAGGAACCAACGAGATCAACCGTCTGCTCATACCGGGAGCAATCGC
>JAJYYW010000281.1 GCA_021800575.1 bacterium | reverse complement strand
TGCTGTACCTCAAATCGAAATAGCACGGCTGGTTCCCTTCATTCGTCAGCTTCACATAGGCCCTGCCGGGCTTCAGGATGTAATCGAGTTCCGGGAACTGGGCAGCGTATCTCTTGTCCTTGATCCAGGTATCGGACGTATCGGTCGTCAGGAGGATGAAATCGACGTTGCGGTTCGCTGCAGGGGACGGCTCAGACGGAGCAGTCAGGATGATCCGGGCAGGGCCTTGTTTCAGCGTGCCGGTATAGCCCTCGCTTACCAGTCCCTCGGAACCCCACGCCCAGTCGATCCATGGTTTGAAGCCTCCTCCATAATACCATAACTTGAGTGCGCCGGACCTGCCGTACTCGTGCTGGAAAACCACTTGCCCGCCCTGGACGACTGAAATGTCGAAGATGCAGTTATACTTGAGGGGTGCTTCGTACCGTGCCCAGATTTTATACATGCCGGCAGCCGGAATGTCAGTGTCGAGCACCGCCTTCGCACCAACGGCTGATGCAGGCGCACTCAGCAGCATGCCTCCGGAGATGTGGGACGCGCCGATGATGTCAACCATGTAATTGCCGTCCCCGTCACGGATCGCCTTCCATCCGCCATGACCTGACAGCCGGAAATCCTCGGCTTCAAGAACAATCTTATGGACGTTCGATTCCTGACCGTATGACCGTTGCAGGAACGAACTACCGGCAAGGCAAATGATCAGAACGTGGAGCAGCACGATGCGGCGATAGCTCATCGGAACGCTTCTTTCATCGCAAAGCCCCCTGTTGAAAGCACAACCAGCATACGTGAAACATACAGGATAAGCAGCAGAATAGCAATTGTATAAAAGAGGGACAGCGGCCTATTTCGTACAGATACGTGGTATGGATTCAAGATATGGGCATATTGTTTGATGACCAACCATGTCCATTTTGTGTGTACTACGTTGAGATGAATGCTTCGCGAGGATAGAGGGATTGCTTGGAAGACCATTAAGGGCCAAGAAATGGGGCAGACCCGGGAAAAGAGGTAACAATGTTATCGGGTTGATGCGCAGGTAATAGTAAGAGGTATAAGCACATACTCTGGAAAACGGTCGCTGTCCCTATTTTACTCTGTTTTACTGAATGCCGGCTGCTTCCTTCCCAGTAAGGGATCTTTCGTCGGATCGAAAATCCGGTAAGCATACAGTTTTACGCGGTCGCTCAGGAAAGCCCATGCCAGGGCGTATCCCCAGACGAACGCAGCCCAGCCCCAGCCTATCGGGACCATAAATATGCCATAGACAGCGACCAGCGTTGCGACTGTCTGTGTTCCGAGCACGGCAGCCAGAAGGACCTTGGCAGGGCGGATGGACCAGAAGGGGCCGCGGGTGCGCGTCAGGAAGATGGTCAGATGGCCCGCAACGGACAGCATAAGGTACATCACTGTCTGGGTGTATACACGGTCAAGGTGGTAAACGCGATCGGCGATGTAGAACAGCCCGAAGGCAGCGATGGTGCCGATGATGCCCAGTACCGTGGAGATCCCCAGGACCACCCGCATGTTCCATGCTTCGGGCCTGGCTTCCTCATGGACATTGTCATAAGCTATTGACAGGATGGCCCCGTCATTGAGCAGTGCCAGCATCACGATCATGATCGCGGTCAGGGGATAAAAGTTGAAGATCAGGATGGCCAGGGTCATGAAGAACAGCACGCGCAGGGTTTCGGCGATACGGTAGATGGCATAGCTGTTCATCCTCTCGAAGATTTTCCGGCTCTCCCTGACCGCATCGATAATGATCGAAAGGCCCGCCTTCATCAGCACAATGGATGCCGCGGCCCGCGCTGCATCCGTAGCTCCCGAAACAGCGATGCCGCAGTCTGCCTTCTTGAGCGCCGGCGCGTCGTTCACGCCGTCGCCGGTCATGCCGACGATATGGCCGAGTCGCTGCAGGATATCGACGATGCGGAACTTGTGTTCAGGGAACACTTGCGCGAAACCGTCCGCCTGCTCGATGGAGCCGGCTGTTCGGGTATCCGCAAGGTCTTTGGTCTCCCCCAGTTCTCCGGCATCGAGGATGTTGGTGCCGAGTCCGAGCTGCCGGGCGGTTTCCCGCGCAATGGCGACCTGGTCGCCTGTGACCATTTTGACACCGACACCGAGCTGCCGGGCGCTGGCGATGGTCGCCCCGGCCTGCTCGCGCGGAGGATCGAACATCGGCAGGACGCCGATGAACTGCCAGGCGCCATCCTGATCCGCCCGGGCGACGCCCAGAGAACGGAAGCCGCGTCGTGCAAATTCATCGATGGCTTTTCCGACGACCGGGTTGATCTCGTCCGCGTTGGCCGACATTCCCAGGATCACCTGCGGCGCTCCCTTGGCAACACGGAACTCTTTCCCGTCCGCTCCCGTAACCGTTGCCTCGGTATGCTTGTGGACCGGGTCGAACGGCTGGAAATGGAGCACGCGGTAGTCCTTCAGGACGTTTTCGTCCTTCAGGCCCCCGATAACGGCAAGATCAATGGTGTCCTGATCTTCCGCACGCGAAGCGAGTGCTGCGCAGAGGATGACCTCTGCTGCCGGGACAGTATTTACGCAGAACGGATCACCCATCGTGAGCTTGTTCTGGGTCAGGGTGCCGGTCTTGTCCGAGCACAGCACGTCCACGCCAGCCAATTCCTCGATGGAGGACAGGCGGGTGACGATTGCTTCTTTTTTTGCCAGGAGACGGGCGCCGACCGCCATGGTCACCGACAGCACCGTCGGCATTGCCACCGGTATCGCTGCCACGGTCAGTACGAGAGCGAACTGGACCGTGGAAAGGATAGGATCTCCGCGGAAGAGGGCAACGGCGATGATGACTGCTACCAGGGACACTGCGAGAATGATCAGGTAATCGCCGATCTTCAGCACGGCGCGCTGGAAATGGCTGACCGTGTGCGCCTCCTGCACCAGCTGGGCGGTTTTGCCGAAATAGGTGTTTGAACCAGTGCCGTACACCATTGCGTCAATTTCTCCGCGGCGTACGATCGATCCGGAAAATACCGCATCTCCGGGCTTTCTCGTGACCGGGAGGGACTCGCCCGTCAGCGCCGATTGATCGACCTCCACCGCGTCTCCCTCCAGCAGGCGGGCATCCGCCGGTACGATGTCACCGAGGCGCAGCCGGATGACGTCGCCCGGCACCAGCTCGCGCACCGGAGGATTGGTCCACTTCCCGTCACGCTTTACCCGTGCCTTGATCG
>JAJYYW010000280.1 GCA_021800575.1 bacterium | reverse complement strand
TTCCGCAAGATGCTGGTCGCGATGGCAAAGGACATCCGGGTCATCATCATAAAACTCGCGGACCGTCTCAACAACATGCGTACCCTCGAGTACATGCCCGAGGACAAGCGCGAGATCATAGCAAAGGAAACACTCGACATCTATGCACCCATCGCCCACCGGCTCGGCATTTACTGGTTGAAATCCGAGCTCGAGGACCTTGCCTTCCGGTTTACAAAACCGGAGCTCTACTACAAGCTCTCGAAAATGGTCGCCAAGACCCGCAAGGAGCGTGAAAAATACGTACACGAGGTCGAGCACATCATGCGGGGGATACTCGAGAAGGAAGGCATGAAGGTGGATGTGAGCGGCAGGCCGAAACACCTGTATGGCATTTATCAGAAGATGGAAAAGTACAATCTCGATTTCGAGCAGGTGTATGACATCACGGCATTCAGGGTCATCGTTGATGCGATTAAAGACTGCTACCAGGCACTCGGTATCATTCATACGACGTGGCGGCCGGTCCCCGGGAGGTTCAAGGATTACATAGCCATGCCGAAGAACAACATGTATCAGTCGCTCCATACTACGGTCATCGGGCCCAAGGGCGAAAAGGTTGAGATACAGATACGGACCAGGGAGATGCATATTGTGGCGGAAGAAGGTATCGCCGCACACTGGAAGTACAAGGAAGGCAAGCTGGTCGATACGAAGGAGGACGTCACCTTCCGGTGGGTGCGCCACCTGATAGAATGGCAGCAGGAACTAAAAGACCCCGAATCCTTCATGCAGTTCGTCAAGGTGGACCTGTTCCCGGACGAGGTGTACGTGTTCACACCGAAAGGAGACGTCATCGAGCTGCCGGTGGGAGCCACGCCGCTCGATTTTGCGTATGCAATCCACACGGACGTCGGGAACCACTGCGCCAGTGCAAAGATCAACGGCAAGATCGTTCCCCTGAAATCTTCCCTGAAAAACGGGGATACCGTGGAAGTCATCACATCTCCGGCAGCCCACCCGACACGGGACTGGCTGAGGATTGTCGTCGTACCCAAGACCAAGGCGAAGATCCGGCAGTGGCTGAGCAAAGAGGAGCGGGAAGAGAGCAAGAGCATCGGTAAGGAACTTCTGGAAAGCGAGTTTTCCAAGTTCAATTTTGAGTTTTCAAAGTTCGCCGGATCGAACGATATGGACCATTACCTGTCGGAAACGGGCATCAAGACCATTGACAGCCTGTATTCCCAGGTCGGGTACGGCAAGGTATCGCCGTTCCAGGTCATGAAGCATCTGCTTCCCATGGACAAGCTCAACGAGCTCAAGCCGAAGACCGACAGTGCGATATCCAAGCTCTTCAAGCTCGTCGCGCGGAAATCGTCCACGGCAGTCAGGATAAAGGGCATGGACGATATCCTCGTGCGGTTTGCGCATTGCTGCAATCCTATCGTGGGAGACCCAATCGTCGGTTTTATCACGAGGGGACGGGGAATAACCATACACACCGCGGAGTGTCCAAGGACCCTTGAACTGGATACCGAGCGCAAGATCGATGCCGAATGGGATGTGGGAAGCAACATCCTCAGACCGGTCAAGATCCTGGTGACGGGTCTCGATAAGCCGGGACTGCTTGCCAACATAACGAATTCCATTTCGTCCATGGGCATTAACATTATCCGTGCATCCGTCGCTCCCAACAGGAACCAGAAATCGACGCTCATGTTCGAGATCGCTGTCAGGGACACCCACCAGCTCCGGGATATAACGAACAATATAGCCAAGATAAAAGATGTTACCAATGTACAGAGGGTAATGTCGGGAGAGAGCGCATGAAACAATGCATAACCTCGGATAAACTACCACAGGCCATCGGCCCCTATTCGCAGATTGTCGTGAGCAGCGGGTTTATGTTCCTGTCCGGACAGATACCCCTGGATCCCGCGACCGGTAACCTTGTCGAAGGCGGGATAGAGAAACAAACGAGGACCGTCCTGAACGCGATCAAGACGGCATTGCAGGAAAGGCATCTGGACATGAGCGATGTGGTAAAGGTCACGGCATACCTGACGGGTCCCGGCACATTCGCCGCATTCAACACGGTCTACGCAGGATATTTTACGAACGACCCGCCGGTGAGAACGACCGTGTTTGTCAGCGCACTGCCCAAAGGCGCACAGGTGGAACTCGACGTGATTGCAGCACTCGGAAGTTGAACCACGGGATGGTCCCATGAAGCGCTTGTTGCCTCTTGTGTTCATGGGCCTGCTGATAGGCATCTTTTTTTCGGGCGATATCTTTTCTCATAACAAGGTTTTTGCGCCGCTCGATCTGGTCTACAGTTATCATCCATGGGGCGCTTACCAGCTCAAGCCGTTCCAGAACTTCCAGCAGGTGGATGCGCTGGTCCTGTATATCCCCTGGCGGTATTACAGCTACCATGAGCTGCGCCGCGGCCTCTTTCCTTTCTACAATCCTTACGAGTACGGCGGTCTGCCGTTCTTTGCAAACGATCAATCAGCGGTATTATCGCCCTACAATCTGATAGGCCTGCTGTTTCATTTTAAGACAGGATTTCTGATCATCGCGATTCTAAAGCTGGCGGTGGCGGCTCTCGGTATGTATTTTTTTCTGAGTCTGTTTTCATTGTCTGAACCGGCTGTACTGCTGGGAAGTATAGCCTACACATTTTCTGCGCTCATGGTAACATGGCTCTATCATCCCGTGTCAGCGGTGGTGTCTCTTATGCCGTGGTTGTTCTGGGCTGGCGAACGGTTGCTGCGTTCTGCAGAGGACACCGGCGGACGACGTACCTTTGGCGCCATGCTGGTGCTTGCCATGGTAACAGCGTTATCCTTTTTTGCCGGCCACTCCGAGACGACCGTCAACATAGTGCTCGGGTTGCTCGTCTACATGACGGCCGGTGTGTTCGTTAAAAGCAGCAAGCGTGCGAAAGCCGGTTTTTATTTCGGTGCAGCGCTTGTTATCGGCGGCCTGCTGGCCATGGTCCATATCCTGCCGTTCCTCCAGCTGCTTGTCCACAGCGAGCCGTTTTATTTCCGTTCACACATGTTTCACAACAGCTCGGATGCAGCGACCAGCCAGTTCCCGCTGTCCGCGCTTGTTACCTGGCTTGTACCCAACTTCTGGGGCAACCCATCGTATAATTATTTTACCCTCAACAGGCTCATATTCCTGTTCGAGAGGTATACGTATATCGGTATTGCGCCATTATTGCTA
>JAJYYW010000279.1 GCA_021800575.1 bacterium | reverse complement strand
TCCTTGGTACACGAAAGGATAGGACACTTTCAAGTCCGAGCCCGTCAGCTAACCTCGCAGGCATTTGAAAGGGCAACTGGCATTCCTGAAGGCCGCGGTTACCCGTGGTCTTTTTTTTGCTCTTGCCCTCGTAAAAAGGAGGAAAAGATGGTACAAGGAGTGACAGGGTTTTCCGGGAGCATAACCTCCCCGGAACGGTTTATTGTTTATGACAGGATGAATGTCATGCCGGTGCAGGGGAAAGGAGGCTGGTCATGCATATCAATGTAATGGCGGATGTTCTTCAAATTATTGTGTTCCTTGCTGTGCTCACCCTGATCGCCGGTCCGTTCGGCAGGTTTATGGCAAAGGTCTATCAGGGAGAACATACGTTTCTAACACCGATCTTCGCTCCCGTGGAGCGGTTCTTCTATACGGTCTGCGGTATCCGTCAGGACGCTGAGATGGACTGGAAGCAGTATGCAGTGTCATTGGTCATCTTCAGCATCATCGGGTTTGCCGTAACGCTCCTGATACTGCTGCTGCAAGGGTACCTGCCTTTCAACCCCCGGCAGTTTTCCGGGTTTTCATGGAACCTTGCTCTCAATACGGCGGTGAGCTTTCTGACGAACACCAACTGGCAGGCCTATGCAGGTGAGTCCGCTGCAAGCTACTTTACCCAGGTCATTGCACTGATGGTACACCAGTTCTACTCTGCAGCAGCCGGCATGGCTATAGCCGTTGCCCTTATCCGCGGGATCGTGCGCAGGAAAGCCGATACCATCGGCAACTTCTGGGTCGATATGACCCGGGGCGTACTGTACATACTGTTGCCAATCGCTTTTATTGCCGCGCTGGTGCTGGTGTCGCAAGGCGTGATCCAGAACTTCAGCCCGTACAAGCAGGTGAACCTTGTCGAGCCGTACACCTCTTATCAACCTGTGCTCGATGCAAACGGAAGGCAGATCAGGGACGCGAAAGGAAACCCTGAAACAAAACAGGTCACGGTAACAAAACAGACCCTGCCCATGGGGCCTGTTGCTGCACAGGAAGCGATCAAGGAACTGGGTACCAACGGCGGCGGTTTCTTCAATGCCAATTCGTCCCACCCGTTTGAAAACCCTACCCCGCTTTCCAATGTGCTGGAGATCTTTCTCATTCTGCTCATCCCTGCCGGCCTGCCCCACACCTTCGGTTCCATGGCTGGCAAGAAGAAGCAGGGATGGGCAATCTATGCCGCCATGATGATGATCTTTGTTGTTGCCCTCGGCGGGATGTACTGGGCGGAATACACCGGCAATCCGCTGGTCCAAAAGCTCGGTGTCCAGGGCGCATACATGGAGGGCAAGGAGGCGCGCTTCGGACTGGGAGGCTCGGTGCTGTTCTCCGTCGCGACAACAGCGACCTCGTGCGGTGCCGTGAACAACATGCACGATTCGCTGACCCCGCTCGGCGGTATGGTCCCCCTGACCTTGATGCTGCTAAGCGAAGAGGTGTTCGGGGGCGTCGGGTCGGGGCTGTACACTATACTCGCGTTTGTCATCATCTCGGTATTCGTATCGGGCCTGATGATAGGCAGGATACCCGAGTACCTGGGGAAGAAGATCGAGTCGACGGAGATGTGGATGTCCGTCATTATCGTGCTTTCGTCCGGCATCCTTGTCCTGATATTCACGTCCCTAGCACTCGTCACAAAAGCAGGTATCAGCGCCATGGGGAACCCGGGTCCGCACGGCCTGACCGAGGTGCTGTACGCATTCGCCTCCACGTCTAACAATAACGGGAGCGCGTTTGCAGGTCTCAATGCAGGCACCCTGTTTTATACCCTGACCACGTCCATCGCCATGCTGGGCGGCAGATTTGCCCCTGCAATCGCCGCGCTCGCTATGGCAGGTTCGCTCGCAAAGAAGAAGTACGTGCCGCCAAGCCCGGGTACGCTCCCGACGGATCAACTGACCTTTATCATCTGGCTCGTGGCTGTGATATTCATTGTCGGTGCCCTGACCTTCTTCCCGGCCCTTTCGCTCGGTCCGATTGTCGAGCACATGATGATGATAGGAGGGAAGTAGCCATGGGTACGACAACTAAAAAGAACACAGGCATATTTGTGCCTGAAATGATGAAAACAGCGCTCGTCGACTCTTTCAGAAAGCTCGATCCCCGCTCCCTGTGGAGAAACCCGGTCATGTTATCCGTCGAGATCGGCAGTACCATGACGACCGTAGTATTCATTTCCACCCTGTTGAGCGGCAAGGGTGAGCCTCTCTGGTTTACCGGGATGGTATCCCTATGGCTGTGGCTGACGGTGATATTTTCTAACTTCGCAGAGGCACTCGCTGAAGGCAGGGGCAAGGCCCGCGCAGAAAGCCTGAGAAAATCGCGCACCGAAGTAATGGCAAAAAAACTGAAAAGACCGGACCTCCAGGGCGCCTACGAGCGTGTCCCCTCGGACAGGCTGCGCAAGGGTGACTTCATCCTGGTCGAGGCGCACGATATCATCGGCAGCGACGGCGAGGTTGTTGCCGGTGCCGCACTGGTGAACGAGGCGGCCATTACCGGCGAATCTGCCCCCGTGATCCGGGAATCCGGCGGTGACCGCAGTGCAGTGACCGGCGGTACCGAGGTTATAGCGAACAGCATCGTCGTACGGGTAACCTCCGACCCCGGACAAACTTTTATCGACCGGATGATCTCACTCGTGGAAGGTGCCAAGCGGCGCAAGACGCCCAACGAGGTCGCACTCGAGGTCCTCCTGGTCGCCCTGACCGTGGTGTTCTTCTTCGTCGTCCTCAACCTGAGACCTCTGTCCGATTACAGTATCCAGGCGATGGGCCATGGCAGCCCGGTGACGCTGACAGCGCTTGTGTCTCTGTTTGTTTGTCTGATCCCGACAACGATCGCAGCGCTGCTGCCCGCGATCGGCATCGCGGGCATGGACCGCCTGTTCCAGAAGAATGTCATTGCACTCTCGGGCAGGGCTATCGAGGCCGCAGGGGACGTGAATGTGCTTCTGCTCGACAAGACCGGCACCATCACACTGGGCAACCGGGAGGCGGTCGCCTTTATACCCGTATCGGGCTCTTCCGAGACAGAACTCGCCGAGGCAGCGCTCATGGCATCGCTGACCGACGAGACGCCCGAAGGCAGGAGCATCACCGTGCTCGCCAAGCAGAAATACAGTCTGCGGGTCATGGAACTGCCGAAAACCGCGGTCTCAATCGCGTTCAGCGCCGTTACGAGGATGAG
>JAJYYW010000278.1 GCA_021800575.1 bacterium | reverse complement strand
TTAATCTGGGTACTGGCAGGGTCTTTTGTCTCTTTGTTCTTCTTTGCTGCCTTTGGTATAAGAACTTGACCGCAATTCGGACAGACTTCTGTTCCTGCCGGTACTTCTGTAAGGCATTTAAAACATCTCACGTATTGTGCCTCCTTCATGCACTGATATAACTTTCCTTCAATAGCACAATTCCATATATAATCAAGGAACAAGAAGAGCAGGGGGAAGTAGTGATGGGAAAGGGATAAAGGATTAGAGCGGGAAAAGGGGAAAATTAAAAAAAATTAATCTTATTTTATTGAAAATTTAATGATGACGGTATAATTTTACTAATATATGCATACAAAAATAAAATATTTACGAGAGGATGTGAAAATAAGAAGGCCAGGGCTGTTGGTCCTGATATTCATGGTATTATCGGCAGTCTTGCATGGTTCGGCCTGAACCATGTCTGCATTTCGCCAGATCCTGTATATGCTCCAACAATACCTCACCAGGCATTTATGATGTTCCAGATGATGTTTGCCGTCATCACGCCAGGGCTGATCACCGGTGCGTTTGCCGAGCGGATGAAATTCAGTACCTTCGTGTTATTTGCGATCCTGTGGTCGACGATTGTTTATGACCCGGTGACGCACTGGGTGTGGGGCGCGGGAGGCTGGTTGAAGACCATGGGTGTTCTTGATTTTGCAGGCGGCCTGGTCGTTCACCTGAGCTCAGGCGTAGCTGCACTCGCTGCGGTAATCGTTATCGGCAAGCGGCACAATTACGGCAAGGAGCCGTACATGCCGCATAATCTGACCATGACGATCCTCGGTACAGCATTGCTGTGGTTCGGATGGTTCGGGTTCAATGCAGGCAGTGCACTCTCCGCAGGAGCGGTCGCAATGTCGGCGTTTGTTACAACGAACATCGCCGGTGCAGCCGGAACGCTCGGATGGGTTGTTTTTGAATGGGTAAAGAGAGGTAAACCGACCGTCCTCGGCGCAGCGAGCGGTGCTGTTGCAGGCCTTGCAACGATTACGCCCGCATCAGGCTTTGTAACGCCTCTCGCTGCCATTATTATTGGATTTGTTGCAGGGGGTGTGTGTTACTATGCCGTCACTATTAAGTTCAAGTTCAAATACGACGATGCCCTCGATGTAGTCGGCGTCCACGGGGTTGGAGGCGTGTTGGGTGTCATTGCGACGGGTTTGTTCGCGACCCTTGCAGTGAATGCGGCTGGTGCAAACGGACTGTTGTACGGCGATCCGAGGCTGCTGCTTATCCAGCTGACCGGTGTACTCGCCATTGCAGTATACAGCTTCATCGTAACCGTCGTGATCCTGAAGGTGCTCGATGCCGTGATGGGCCTGAGGGTTACCAAAGAAGAGGAAATATCCGGGCTCGACGTCGCCCAGCACGGTGAAGAAGGATACAATATGTAGTCCCTGTTTGATGTTGAGAGTTCTGGAGTTGTGAGTTCAGGGGTTTCGAGCTTTTAATCTAATAAATTCCGCACTCGAAACTCCTCAACTCCAACCTCACTCTTCCAAACTCCTGAACTTATTCAGACTTCATCCTAACCCCAGAACTCCCTCACTTTTCTTTCGCCCCTGTTTTGTCGTTGTTCTACAATCTTGTAGATCAAATACGACAAAATTGTCATATAATTACCTAAAAACATGCTGGCATATATCATGCTCATTACAAAAATGGGAATATACCATCAACACAGGAGTAACTATGAAAAAATATCTTATCAAGACAAGTTTGTTCTTTACGGCGATGCTCACACCGGCGATAGCATTTGCAGACAACGGAGCGGCTGCTACGCAGAAGATCAGCGCGGGCGATACGGCGTTCGTGCTCGTTGCAACGGCGCTCGTTATGCTGATGACGCCCGGCCTTGCATTGTTTTACGGCGGCATGGTGAGGAAGAAAAACGTCCTTGCCACCATGATGCAGAGCTTTATCATGCTGGGTCTGATCAGCATTCAGTGGGTGCTCTGGGGCTACAGCCTGGCGTTCGGTCCTGATATCCACGGCATTATCGGCAGTCTTTCCTGGTTCGGCCTGAACCATGTAGGACTGGTGCCGGATCCGGCATACGCTCCGACCATCCCCCACCAGGCATTCATGATCTTCCAGATGATGTTTGCCGTCATAACACCCGGCCTTATCACCGGTGCTTTCGCAGAGAGGATGAAGTTCAGCACGTTTCTCGTGTTCATCCTTCTGTGGGCAACCTTTGTGTACGACCCCATAGCACACTGGGTCTGGGGTACCGGGGGCTGGATACACAACCTCGGTGCGTTGGACTTTGCAGGAGGAACGGTCGTGCATATCAGCTCTGCCATATCGGCACTGGCCGCTGTGCTCATCATCGGCAAGCGGCACAATTACGGCAAAGAGCACAACCCGCCTCACAATCTGACCATGACCATTGTCGGTGCCGCCTTGCTGTGGTTCGGGTGGTTCGGTTTCAATGCAGGCAGTGCGCTCTCTGCCGGTGCGCTGGCAACATCGGCATTCGTCGTTACCAATATAGCGGCGGCAGCGGCAACGCTCGGTTGGCTCTTCGTCGAGTGGATGAAGAACGGCAAACCCACCATGCTTGGTGCGGCGAGCGGTTCCGTGGCGGGTCTTGTCGCGATAACCCCGGCATCCGGCTTCGTCGGACCGATCGCGGCCGTCATCATCGGCTTTGTGGCAGGCATGTTGTGCTATTACGCTGTGAGTTTAAAACCGAGATTTGGATACGACGATGCACTTGACGTTGTGGGTGTACACGGTGTCGGCGGGACCTTCGGAGCGCTTGCAACCGGTCTTTTTGCGAGCGTGGCTGTCAATGCTGCAGGCGCAAACGGCCTGTTCTACGGTAACCCGAAACAGTTGCTGATCCAGCTGATAGCCGTTGCGGCAACCATCGTGTACGGCTTTATCGTGACGTTCATCATTCTGAAGGTCCTCGATGCAACCATGGGACTACGCGTAACACAGGAGGAAGAGGTCATGGGGCTTGACATCACGCAGCACGGTGAAGAAGGGTATACTATGTAGACCCCGTCCGGTGTTGAGAGGTGGGCAGTTTCTTATCTCCTCTCTGCAGCAATTAAAACACCGCATGCACACCGATTGTTTTTATACCAGGACTTTCGTCAGGGCGAGGTAACCTCGTCCTGACAGGTTTCCTGTCCTCCAGAGACGGCTGAGCAGAATCTTGAGGCCTTGCATCTATAATTTCTTCGTCCGCAATTTCCCAGCACAGACTCAAAATCTTTC
>JAJYYW010000277.1 GCA_021800575.1 bacterium | reverse complement strand
CCTGGATCCGTCCGACCAGAGATCGGGATCGTTGTATTCCTGATAATTCTGCTGGGCCCCGAGCACCTCGATCAATCCCCTGCCCGTCGCTCCGGACCTCAGCGCAAGACCTTCGCTTCCGGGTTTTCCGGTGATCGCCGAGGCGCTGTATGCGCGCACCAGGTCCTGGTCACCAGTCAGCCTCTTCAGTTCGCCGGCATTGCGGACATCGATGCCAAAGTGACCCTGAACAATCCCTGCAGGCCCGGCTTCTCCCCCGGCGATAGCCCGGATGTCCTGGAACAGGTCGTCCGTGATCCGTTCGAACATGATCTGGATCTCGTCCCCGCCGATCCCCACGTCTCCTGCGGGAACATCCGAGAGCGGGCCTGCACCTGCTTCATGGTACAGGAAATCCGCATATGCTTCGAGCACGTTTTTCCGGACCTTGGTACGCTTGCCGGGATCAAGGTCCGGCAAGCGGATATCCCCGAGAATCCCGCCCTTACCGGTGGTGTACAGCGGTATACCGAGGCCGAGGGACTTGAACAGCATGTTCGTCGCGAGCGCCCCTTCGCCGGAAAACGTGACATGCTCTTTATCGGCCCTGATGCCGCCTTTGCCGATGCCGATACCGTTCATCCTGATAAACAGATAGTTCCCCCTGGTCACCGGTTCCGCGTATTCGCGGTAATAGATGTCCCTGAAGCGGATGAGCCTGATGATCTCGTCGTCGGTGAGGGAACGGGACGGCCGGTCTTTTTCCCGTTCCAGGGGCACAGTCGCGGCTGAAAAGATGTGCATGAGCGTGGACCAATAGTAGTCATGCTTCATGTCGTGCGTCGGGTTCAGCAGGTAGTGGCGGATAAGCCCGAATGCCCGCCGGCGGACCTCCTCGTTGGGTTCATTGAGCAGGAGCACAAGCGGGATGAGATACTCCTTCTGCTTGTTGCGCTGCATAACCCCGATCAGATCCAGCTTTTCATAATCCTTGTATCCCTTGATGTTGTCGAGGATGGTCTTGATCTGTCCCACGGAAACCGGCGAGGATTTCAGCAGAACACAGCGTGTGTAGAGCTCTTTTTTCATGTACGCTTCGAGCTGTGGAGTCAAAAACCGGGCATCCGCAAACGTGGAAAGCGCAATAAACTGCCGGTTGTTCAAGACAAAGGTCTCGAAATACTGCCGGGTATGGGTAATGCCCCTGCGGGTGAATATTTTATTGATCGTACCGAAATTCGCCTGGAATTTTTCCCGGGATATCCAGAGCATGATGTTCTTTTCCGGCCGCTTCCCCGGTACACCGGCCACCGGGTGCAGATAGACGTACATGTCCTCCGCCTTGCCCAGCAGGCCGAGCAGATCCCGCTGTGAATAAAGATAATGTACCACCAGATCCCGGGCTTCACCGGTGCCCAGGGACGCCACAAACTGCGGGGATCCGGAACGGACGAACGATCGGACCTCCTCGTCCGTAAACGGCCCGCCGCCGCCACGAAGCAGGTCCGCTGCCACGGTACAGCCCTTGTCAAGCGTTGCCCCGGACAGTAAAGGTCCCCGCTCTTCCCCGAGAACAAACAGGCGGCGTGTGTCCCTGGTTTTGGCGTTCGTGATGTTGAACGAAAGGTATCGGTACATGACCCCGGGGTTACCCTTGATCAGGTCCTGGATGCTTTGGATCGTTTTCTCGACAAGACCGTTGGTTTCGGAGACGAGAAAGATATGGCGGTTGTTCAGATAGCCGCGGACATCGATACCCGCGTATTCCCCCCCGCTATCGGTGTGATCCTTCTCCTGGTACCGGTTATGCTCGACAAGAAAGGCTATCTCTTCGGTGCCCAGAGACGGAAGATGGAACCCGTCCATCCGTACGTTGACGATCAGGGAATGCAGCTCGTGCAGGATCGCCTCGCCGGACAGCTCGGAGTGCCCGAGCAGGTAATCGTACAAGGTGCGCACCTCCTGATAGGAAAAAGCGTTTGCCCCGGGCTCTTTCAGCCAGTCCTGGATGGCGGCGGCGGCCGCGTCATGCCGCCGGTTCATAAGCCTCCCTGCATGATCCGCTCGAACAGGAGCTCGACGCTCTTGAGCTGGATGACCTCCATGCCCCCGCTATCCACGTTCTTGAGCGTGCCTGCCGGCACATACGCTTTTTTGAACCCGAGCTTATGCGCCTCTTTCAACCGTTTTTCCATCATCCCGACCGCGCGGACCTCCCCGGTCAGGCCGACCTCGCCGACAAACACCGCGTCTGCGGGCAGGGGCTTTCGCCTGAAACTCGATATGAGTGCAGCCACGACGCAGAGGTCCGATGCAGGCTCGTCGATACTCACGCCGCCGACGACGTTGATGTAGATATCCTGGCCCCCGAGGTTCAGCCCTGCACGCTTGTCCAGCACTGCAACGAGCATGGACAGCCTCGTTTGATCGATGCCAACCGCGGTCCTGCGCGGCATAGTCAGGTAGCTCTGGCTCACCAATGATTGGATCTCGACCAGCAGGGCGCGCGTTCCTTCGATGCTCGCATAAACCGCCGCCCCCTCCTTGGGCTGCTGCCGGTCCGAGAGGAACAGGAAGGATGGATTCTTGATCTGGGTCAGCCCGGTCTGCGTCATCTCGAAAACGCCTATCTCGTTTGTCGAGCCGAACCTGTTCTTGATGGCACGCAGGATCCTGAAGTTCGTGTTCCGGTCGCCTTCGAAGTACAGCACCGTATCCACCATGTGCTCGAGGAGCTTCGGACCGGCGATCACGCCCTCCTTGGTCACGTGCCCGATGATCAGAAAGCTCACGTTGTACTCCTTCGAGAAGCGCATCAGCCGGTCTGTAATGTCCTTGAGCTGGGCCACGCTGCCCCGGGGTGCCGCAGTTGCCGCACTCTCCATAGTCTGGATGGAATCGATCACCACGACCCCGGGCTTGTCCTGTTCGACAACACCGAGGATCGCGTCCAGCGAGGTCTCTGCCAGCGCCTGCATCGTCCCCGCAACCCCGAGCCGGCCTGCCCGCAGCTTGAGCTGCTGCGGTGATTCTTCCCCGGTCACGTACAGCACCTGCACGCCTGCCCTGAGAATGCCGTTCATGGCAACCAGTGCAAGGGTGGACTTTCCGATCCCCGGGTCCCCGCCGATAAGCGTCAGGCCTCCGCGGACGATACCGCCCCCGAGCACGCGGTCGAATTCCTCCATGCCGGTCGAAATCCGTTCCTGATGCTCGGACGCTATCTCATCCAGCCTGATGCTGTGCGTCTCCCGGGACGCCTTCTTCGCTTGCTTTTCATGGGACACCTGCACAAAGG
>JAJYYW010000276.1 GCA_021800575.1 bacterium | reverse complement strand
GGGGGAGGTAAGATGATGCACAATCTATCTGATAAAAAGGGGCCCTTTCTTTGCAGGCTTTCGCTTCTCGTTGTCCTTCTTTCAGCCGTGATTGTCCTGACTCTGCTGGTTGAGACGGGCAAAACCGGCGCATTCGACGCCTTTTTTATCGGTATGGTACAGTTCAACAAGTCCCGTGCTCTGCAGGTGCTCATGCAGGGACTCACAGCACTCGGCACGGAATACGGTGTCATCGTTCTACTCATCATGATAAGCGCCTGGCTCTGGCGTCGCAGGGCATACCCCGAGCTGTTAATGTACCTTGGAATCGCCCTCGCGGGCTTTGTCACCGAGGTATCGGTCAAGATCCTTGTCCACCGGGCAAGGCCTGTAAGCTGGCTCGGCCTTACCGCCGATGGCTATTCATACCCGAGCGGGCATGCGATCATGACCTTTATCTTAGCAGCCGGGCTGGTCCTCGTCCTGCGCAGACTGGGCATGTCGCGCTGGTGGAAAACCGCAATCCTCCTGTGCCTTGCCGCCGGCGTGGGGATTAGCAGGGTCTACCTCGGGGTCCACTGGCCGACGGACGTTCTCGGCAGCTGGCTCATGGGATCGGTCATCATCTCGACTAAGCGATGGAGCTGAATCTCGTATTCAGTCCCCTGTCAAGGGGACAACAGGGGTTGTCGGTTGATTCTTCAACCCCCTTAATCCCCCTTGACGGGGCTATGTCACTATCCCCATTCTGTCATTGCGAGCGCCCGAAGGGAGCGTGGCAATCTACTGTTTTTCAGTGTGTTACAAGAGATTGCTTCTTCGCTATGCTCCTCGCATAGACATTGTGATACAGCCTTGTCAGTGGGAGATGCGGTACGTTAGATATTTAAAAGATATATACTTGACATTTATCCGTCTATTTGTATAGTATAGTTTCATGTATTTACGACCATTCTGGATCGATAAAATCAAGTCAGCATGGAAAAAGCGTCCTCTCGTATGGCTTTCCGGTGTTCGAAGGGCCGGTAAGACTACCATCGCAAAAATGCTGTCCCCTGTTACGTTCCTCAATTGTGATCTACCCTCGGTTGGAAGAATGCTGGCAGAACCGGAATTATTTTTCGATGCCTTACCGGACAATGCTGTCGTGGTTTTCGATGAGATCCATAAATTGGAAGATCCAAGCCGCCTCTTAAAAATAGCTGCAGACGCTTATCCTCATCTGCGAATCCTCGCCACAGGTTCTTCCACGTTAGAGGCAACCCGCAAGTTCCGCGATAGTCTGACCGGTCGTAAACAAACAATATTTTTGCCGCCTGTTTTATGGAGTGAATGTCAGACCCAGTTCAACATCAAAGATTTGGATCGCAGATTTCTGCACGGGGGACTTCCTGAAGCTTTATTGTCAGACGATAAGGACCTGTCGTTTTTCTCGGAATGGATAGATAGCTTTTATGCCCGGGACATCCAGGAACTCTTTGGCATCCGGAACAGAACAGGGTTCTTAAAGCTTCTCAATCTCTTACTGCGTACGAGCGGTGGCGTCATAGATTACACAAATCTTGCAAAGTTGAGTGATTTGAGCAGATTAACGGTAAAGAGCCACATTGAGGCAATGCGGATAGCCCACGCTGTATTTTTGCTGCCTCCCTTTCACGGAGGAGGACGAAGAGAGCTCACGCAAAGGCCAAAGTGCTATGCATTCGATACCGGTTTTGTCACCTTTGTAAAGGGATGGGACACAATACGGGAGGATGACAGGGGCTATTTGTGGGAACATCTCGTACTTGATACCCTCAGAAGTCTATTCAATGACATCAATCTTTACTATTGGCGGGACAAATCAGGCTATGAAATAGATTTTGTGGTAAAAGATAAAAATGGTGCAGTCACTGCCATAGAATGCAAGATAAATCCCGACCAATTCGGGCCGAAGTCTCTGATAGCCTTCCGCACCCTTTATCCAAGAGGAAAGAACGTTGTCGTCAGTCCCTTTGTCAAAACTCCGTATGAACGGCGTATGGAGAAGCTCACCGTCAGATTTTGCAATCTCGATCAGTTTTATAACCAGATATAAGTCTGCCGGAAACATGTAACAGGAGATCCTATTTCGCGGTTACCTCCCACGCTCCCGGGGAGGGTGAGACGTGTGCAGATTCCTCCCCCTTTAACAGGAGAAGGTCAGCTGGGGGTGATTCATCGCATTCAGTCCCCTGTAAAGGGGACAACAGGGGTTTCCGATAAATTCTTCAACCCCCTTAATCCCCCTTGTCAGGGGGAGATGCGGAACTGATAAATTTATTGGAGTGGTATCGTGATAATCCCGTTGACCGGCGTGTCCTGCGTCATATAGAGGCGGGTGCGGTCCGTGCTGAAGACAAACTCACCGTCGCCGTTGGTGCTGATGTCCTGAACATAGGTCGTCAGCTTGCTGCCGCAGTCGGTGCCGGGGCTATACTTGTAGATCGCTGCTGCTCCGGAATCGAAGATATACATAGTTCCCGACGGTCCGAACTTGATGCCCCCCGGGCAAATAAGCCCGGACACGACAGTCGTGGTAACAGTCCCCGCAGCGTTTATCTCATAAATGGTACCGTTGCTGCAATCTCCGACGTACACATTCCCGGCGCTGTCCGTTGCAACGGCATTGGGCACTCCGAAGCCCGCGGCAAACTGCGTCGCCGTACCATCGCTTGCCACAGAGGAGATCGTTCCGTCCCCCTGGTTGACAACGTACAGGGGCCACGATTGTCCTTCCCCTGCAAAGGCGAGTGCTACGGGCGCCGAACCGACCGTGGCAAACACAGCGGCCGGGGTCGCGCTTCCGGGCACGGTAATGATATTGTTGTTGCCGGAGTTCGCTACATACAGGGTTTCTTCAGGTGAAAACGCAACGTCCACAGGTCCGTTGATAACCGCGTTGGGATCATCGGAGTATGTTGATACAACGCCCGCCGGTGTGACCTCGATGATATTGTTGCTGCCGTAGTTTGCCTCATACAGGTTGCCGACGGTATCGGTGGTAATACCGATAGGCTCATTAATGGTCGAATACGTCTGATCGTCCACCAACACGGTGTAGGGCGTAAACAGGAGCGGATTCGAGTATGGCACATTCGAATCAACTGTTTGAACATTCACATTGCCGAGCACTGCGGTGTCCGGAACAGTGGCAGTGATATAGGTATCGGTCCATGATTGCACGGTAGCAGCAACACCGTTAAAGGTAACTGTCCCCTGCGTTGTATTGAAATTATATCCTGTCAGCGTTATCGTAGAACCCGCTACAGCTGCGGCCGGATCT
>JAJYYW010000001.1 GCA_021800575.1 bacterium | reverse complement strand
CTTCGTATTCTCCGCATACATGCTGAACAAACTCAGCTTCATCCTGAGCTTCCCGGCGCTGATCATTGTTTTTCTGTACTCGTACCTCAAACGATTTACCTGGCTCAGCCACTTCGTACTCGGGTTCGTGGATGCGATGGCACCGGCAGGTGCCTGGATCGCCATCCGCGGCGACCTGCCGCTGAGCATTATGCTGCTGAGCGGCGCTGTGATTCTGTGGGTGGGAGGCTTCGACATTCTGTACTCGCTGATGGACCTCGATTTCGACCGGAAAGAACACCTGTTTTCCATACCGGTTATCTTCGGCGTAAAGAGGGCCATTTTCTTCTCGCGGCTCATGCACGCGCTTATGGTGGCCGCGCTTGTCCTGTTTGGAATACTGTACCCCATGCACGTCCTGTACTTTGCCGGTATCGTCTTCATCGTCATCCTGCTCGTGTACGAGCACAGCCTCATCAGTCCCGACGACTTCTCCAAGGTCGAAAAGGCGTTCTATGAGACCAATATCGGCGTCAGCGGCATCATGCTCTTCTTCTCGGCCCTCGACATCTTCCTGAAGCTGAAATTCTGATCCACCACGTGCACTGCGATACGATACAATGAAATAACGTCAGGTACAAGCCCGCACCACCTTTGAGGAATTGACTTATTTCTAAACGTGGCTAAATTGACAAGCATTTCATGAGTATACTATATTCTAACGCTATGGACAGGAACGACATGAGAAAAGGTCCTCATATACTGCGCGTTACGCTTGCATCATTGTACTTGTCCATTATTGTCCTGCTGCCATTCCTGCACAACCATCCCCTTGAAGTTGGTCAGCCGGAACCTGCCGACTGTCCGGCGCATGCATTTATTGTGACCGGTAATGCCGTTGTCAACAATGCCGTCACGATAGTGATTGTATTCTTCTCGTTCATCTATCTGATACCGGTCAAGCTTTTCATGGCTAAGTACGTCGTTCCAAACCATGTCAAGGAACGAGCTCCTCCTGCGTTCGGCCGATAGACATAGCAAGAGACATAGCTGCGGTCGTGTGTGATTTTTACCCTGTTTCTGTCTTTTCTCATTCACTAACGTTATCGTTACCCATCGCAGGGTAGGTGCGCGGTCACCTCGCGCCGGGGGGTTCTTCAGTGTCCTTGAGCAGAGCGAAGAATAACGGTACAATTTCAGTCCCCCTTTTCGTTTCACCTGCGCTGTCACACCATGTACCTGTCTCAAGCAGGATATGCACGGTTACGCTCAGCAACAAATGACCACATCGCACGTCATGCCTCCTGGTATGCCATTCATGACTGATCGAAATGACAATAATTTCGGAACAAAGGAGGTTTCAGTGAGATTTGTCAAAGCAACAGTACTCTTATTATGTATCATCGCAGGAACTCGTGCAGCACGAGCTGCCACTGCTCGTGCGTACGGAACGCTTATTGTGCACGTATCGAGGGGGAACACCGGTAAGCCGCTGCCCGGTGCCCGCGTTATTGTATCGTCTGCCACGGCGCCGACCGGCGTTCCTGTTTCCGGCACCACGGACAAAAACGGCCAGTGTATTATGAGCACGGTGCAGTCCGGACACTATACCCTTGTGGTCAGCTCAAAGGGCTATGCGCAGCACACACAGTCCATAGATATTAACAACGGGGAGGCATCCCTGTATACGGTAAATCTGTTCAGCGGGCTCGTGTATCATGTCCATGCAAGCCAATTGATTTTAAACACAAAGGGAACATCGTCTGCAACCAACATTCCGCACCAGACGATCGCCCGCATCGCAGGCACGGGCAATCTGTCAAAAGTCCTTTATACGGTGCCCGGCGCAGCGCAGGGTCCATTCGGCGAAGTACACTTCCGCGGCGCTCATACGGAAATAACCTACAGGATCGACAGCGTTAACATCCCATCCGCGGTCTCGGGAAGTTTCTCCGATATCATGGATCCCCAGGATATCGAGAACATCGAAGTCCTGACCGGAGGGTATCCTGCCGAGTATGGCAACAGCCTTGCAGGGGTTGTCAATATCACAACGAAACACAACCCGGAAAAGATGGTGGGCATCACGGTGGGTAACTATTCCACGAACGGTATAAATTTCGATGCTGCCGATAATAAAAAGGCGTTCAGCTACCATATATCCGGTGTCATTTCCTCTACGGATCGGGGACTCGATACGCCGGTGGACACCCCGATACACGACTCGCTGTTCAAGAACGTGCTGTTCGGTGACTTCGGCTATGTGCTTGACAACAATGACAGACTGACCCTGATGTTGTCAGGCAACATCTCGAAGTATCAGATCCCCAACACCCAGGAGCAACAGGCCATGGGCGTCAACGACAACCAGGATGAATCCAACGATTTCGAGGTATTGATATGGCACCATGACTTTGGATACGATGCGAGACTTAAGGTGTCGCAGTACAGAAGGGGCTCTACGCTCAGCTCTCTCGGAAGTCCGGCAGATCTTATGGGTGGCACGGCCACAAATCCTGCGTATACAGCCAATGTCACAGAATCATACCTGGACTACGGAACGCAGGCGGACTATACCAACGATTCCGTAAAGCACAACCAGATCAAAGTGGGCGCCCACTACAAATGGATGGTCAACAATCAGTCGTTCTTTCTCAATGAGAATCCAACGGCGTTTCCTTCTTTTTTCGATGCCCATGTGGACAGGGCATATGAGGCGAGCGGATATGCGCAGGATAAACTCCATTTCGCACCCGTTACCGTGAATGCCGGTCTGAGGTACGATTATCTCAACCAGTATGTCACCGCGGACCAGGTAAGCCCGCGCCTGGGTATAGCAATCCAGCCCTTTGCAACCAACACCATCCACGGATATTATGGCCGGTTTTTCCAGCCCGCACCCTTCGAAAGTGTCCGGGTCAATTCCATACCTATGTTTAACAACCAAAGCATGAGTATCCCGCTGAAGCCCGAGAGCGATAACTATGTTGAGGCAGGGGACCAGCAGTTGATAGGTTCTTATCTGCTTGCAAAACTCACGTGGTATTACAAGCTCATGAAGAACGTCATCGATTACAATCAACTTCTTAATTCCAACATCTATGTCCCCTATAACATCCAGCAGGGATACACGAGGGGCATAGAGTTCAGCCTGCAATCGAGGGATATTCACGGATTTTCAGCGATATGGAACCTGGCGTGGGAAAAGTCACAGGGTAAGGGTGCCATAACGGGTGGCTTGTTCACCGTCCAGCCAGTACCGTCCGGATATTTCTATTTCGATCACGATCAGACCTATACATCTTCCGCGATAATTAATTACAAGTACGCTGCTTTCTGGAGCATGCTCGATCTCGAGTACGGCAGCGGTCTGCCGTACGGGTACAATGCTACAACAGGCGCTGTTAACTTTCTCAGGGTGCCGCCGCACACGATTTCCGATCTGTACCTCGGTTATACCTTCGGCAAGGGCTTCTATTTGGGCAAGTCTGCTCTGGAGCTCGATGTCTGCAACGTCCTGAACACGTCGTACCTGATAAACCAGCAGAACGGTTTTAACAGCACCCACTGGGGCAGCCCCCGTACCATAACAATCCTGTTTAAAAAATATTTCTAAGGAGGATACATGCAAAACATATACAGTGCGATTCATTTCATAATGCGCGGAGGGTTCATGATGTACCCCCTTCTCCTCGTTTCGGTACTATCAATGTCCCTCATCATCGAACGCTTAATATTCTTCAGCAAAATGAAGGACCCGGGTACCGCGTTTATGCACACAATAAAAGATCTGGTACATGCGGGTAAAACTGACGATCTAAGAGCACTCCTGTCGGCACAGAGGGGCCCGGTTGCCGATGTGCTCACGATAGGCGTTGAACACATCAATGCGGATCCCGTGGATATAAATAGTGCCATGGAGCAGCGGGCCATGAGTGTCATGCCGCAGCTTGAGAGCAACCTCTGGGTTCTTGACACCATCATCACAATGGCCCCCCTGCTTGGACTGCTGGGCACTATCATCGGCATGATCAATGCGTTTCAAATATTCTCCACCAGAGGTTTAAACCAGCCTACTGCCATATCCGGCGGCGTGGGTGAGGCGCTCATAGCAACGGCGACCGGGCTCATCGTGGCGGTCTTTACGCTCCTGTTTTACAACTATTTCAACACGAAAATACGGCGAATCACGAAAGACATGGAGTTCGCCGCAAACGAGTTTGAGAAGATCGTGAAACAGCAACAGCAATGAAGATACGCCGGCTTGAACAGCCCAAAAAGGCACGGATAGAGGTCATCAACATGATCGACGTGATATTCTTCCTGCTCGTCTTTTTCATGGTCACATCGGCCTCCATGATCTCCATGAAGGGTATCAAGGTAAACCTGCCGAAGGCGTCAACGGCGAAGGCAACAACTGCAAAGTTTACCACTATTACCATAACAAAGAATCAAAAGCTTTTCCTTGACGGCAAAGAAATGAACACCGGCAAGCTCTCTGGGGCACTGGCAGCGAAACTTTCACGGCACCCGGACAAGGTCGTCGTGATCAACGCGGACAGGAAGTCTAACTATGGCTTCGTTATTCACGTCATGAACATTTCAAGGAAGGCTGGCGCAACAAGGTTCGCCATAGCCGCTGATACGAAGTAGCCATGAACACCGCGATCCGTGAAAAATATATCACGACCGGTATTCTTGCTGCCGTGACGATCCATCTTATCCTGCTGTATTTCATAGGATGGGTGAACATATCGAAGCGGCTGAAGCCCGAAAAAGTTCTGATGCCGGTCGAGATGATGATCACGCCCGCAGCAAAAAAATTAATACCGGAAATGCCGGTTGCAGTAAAACGCCCAATACGAACATTTCATATGGTGAAGCAGCATAGTGTACCTGTGCAAACTGGTCACAATAAGTTCCTTTCCAGTGCTATTGCAAAAGCACCGGCACATGCTGGCTTTACCGTACCACAGGGAGGAAAGGTAAAAGCAGGCACTGTTATGAGCCATCAGGGTGCATCATCAACATCACAATCCGTTACAGATATAGACCTCCCCCCGATGCCGGTATTCAATCCCATGCCAGTCATACCTTCAAACCTCAGGGCACAGAAATACAGCACATCCGTTCGGGTCGAATTTATCGTTAATGCGCATGGGTCATTTATGGTGAAACTTCTTTCAACGACAGGATACGACGAACTGGACAGGACAGTCCTTGCTACATTAAAACGGTGGAAATTTTCGCCGGCAACGCAGGATGGTACACCCGTGCCGGGTACGTTACAGCTTCGCATTCAGTTTTCAGTGGATTAACATGAGGTATAAAATGAAAAAGCTTATTGTTTTGTTTGTTTGTTTCGGTCTGACAGTAGTGTCGTCATGCAGCGTCAACGATAGATTGATCATTTCATCAGGTCGCTGCGGCAGCCCGCAGGCAGTCACGGCACTCATCCATGAAGGTGCTGATGTTAATACAAAGAATTATGACGGGGATACACCACTTATGTTCGCCGCATGGAACAATAAAACGAGGATTGTCAGGACGTTGCTGGGATCAGGCGCTGATGTAAATGCCAAAGACAAAAAAGGCATGACGGCACTGATGTATGCGGTTATATACGGTCGGCCAGGCAAGAACGGAGAAGAGCTTGTCAGTACTTTGCTCGAAGCCGGCGCGGATGTTAATGAAGTAAATAACAGAGGTACAACAGCACTGCAATTTGCATCATCCGATGATCGCGTTGACATGATCAAGCTGCTGTTAAAAGCAGGAGCCGATGTCAATATAAAAAACAGTGACGGCGATACGGCCTTCAACCTCGCAGAGCGAAAAGGATATCATTCGATTGCAGTCTTGCTGAGAAAAGCCGGCGCCCGTCACTAAAGGTGCCACATCCGCCTATGTCCGGCTTGCCATTATGGCCGGTATCGGTGTACCATAGAAATGGATACAGGCATATGGAGACGACGGATAAATTGAAACTGTTGTCCGGGGACGCGCAGTACGATCTCGCATGCGCGTGCGGTACGACCGAGGACGAGCACCGTGAACGAACGGGCGGCGGCAGGTGGCTCTACCCCGTCACACTCCCCAATGGCGGCTACTCCATTCTCCTGAAGACCTTGCTCTCCAATGCATGTTCCAACGACTGCAAGTACTGCCCCCTGCGCTCCGGCACAAACATCAGGCGCTGTACCCTTGCACCCGAGGAAACCGCATCCGTGTTCATGGAGTACGTCCGCAAGCATGAGGTATTCGGCCTGTTTTTAAGCTCCGGCGTTATCAATAATCCTGACTACACGATGGACAGGATCAATGCTGTGGCACGCATCCTCAGATACCGCTATCACTATAGGGGCTATATACATCTTAAGATTATACCGGGTGCATCGGATGCGGCTGTGGAAGACTCTGTCTCGCTTGCAAGTGCTGTGTCCCTCAATATCGAGACAACGGGCAGCAGGCATCTCGAACAGCTCTCCTGTAAAAAGCATTACCTGCAGGACATCATCCGCCCCATCAAGCTCATGAGCAAGCTCACGGAAAAGGGGAGCAGGTTTTCACGGGTGAAGTGCACCACGCAGTTCGTGGTCGGTGCATCCGATGAGAAAGACTCTGAAATCATCAACTATATGTTCGGACTGTACGGCCGTCTCAATTTCCACAGGATCTATTTTTCCGCGTATCAGAAGGGACTCGGTACCAAGGACATACCCGGTGAAAAGACATTCCTGCTCAACCCTGACGACCTGCTCACCCGCGAACACCGCCTCTACCAGGTGGATTTCCTCATCCGAAAGTACGGTTTTACCGCTGAGGATATCCTGCTCGACGGATACGGCAACCTCAGTCTTGAGCGGGACCCGAAGGAGCAGTGGGCGGACCGGCACCCGGAGTTTTATCCTGTTGCAATCAATACCGCGGACAAAGAGGCCCTGCTCAAGGTACCCGGCCTGGGGCCGGTAACCGTCAAGACCATCCTTGCTGCACGAAAATCATCGAGGATACAATGCCTCGACGACCTCGGTGCGGCAGGCAGACGGCTCGAAAAAGCCCGTCCGTACCTCGCCTTCGGATAAGCCTGTTTCGTTTCCTGCCGGCTCAACCGTATGGTTATCTGGTTGACGGGTCAGAGCCGCTGATGTACTATTGTCATGGTATCAAACATATTGAAGAACCGCGCTGTAACCAGCGTGGATTCTTCGTCGGTTTGGAATATGTGAATCGTATAGTTCATCGTACAAGGAGGAACCATGCTGAAAGGTTTCAAAGAATTTCTTATGCGGGGGAATGTCGTGGATCTTGCCGTCGCCGTGGTCATCGGTGCTGCATTCAGCCAGATTGTAAACTCCGTGGTTGCCGACGTACTCACCCCGATTATCGGCATGTTTGGAGGCCGCCCGGACTTTTCATCCCTTATGATAGGGCCCATTGCCATCGGTAAATTCACCAACTCGGTGGTCAATTTCCTGATCGTGGCGGCAGCCATTTACTTTCTGGTCGTTGTTCCCATCAATGCGGCGAAGAAGAAACTGCACAAAGAGCAGCAGGCAGCACCGCCGCCACCGCCCGAGCCTTCAGACGAAGTCAAGATCTTGCGGGACATCCTTGCCCAGCTCAAGGCAGGCAATCCCCGGTAACATCGTTGACCCTTTGCTGCGGCTGGAACGCCGCCTTCGCATTACGTGCCTGCAGCGCGGGCAAGCTCGTACAGGGCAATACCGGCGGATACGGATGCATTGAGAGAATCAGGATGTCCGCGCATGGGAATGGAGACAACGTAATCGCACACATCCAGGACAGGCTTGCGTATGCCGCTGTCTTCGCCCCCGATGACCAGCACCACGCCGTGGCGCGCGGCCACATCGTTGAAACCGGACGCTCCCTTCATATCGAGCCCCACGACCGTACACCCGTTCTCCTTCAGCGACTCAATCTCAGCCCGCAGGTTTGCAGCCATGGCAATGGATATGTACTCGGTCGCCCCGCTCGATGCCTTGACCACCGTCGGCGTGATGCCCGCAGAACGCCGCCTGGTCAGGATCACACCGTGCAGTCCCAGACACGACGCTGTCCGTATGATAGCGCCGGTGTTGTGCGGGTCCTGGATCTCATCGAGCGCGACGATAAACGGCACCCTGTGCTGGCTGTGTGCCAGGTCGATCATAACCTGTAGATCAGCATACGGGTACGGCTCGAACCTGCCGGCAATCCCCTGGTTCATGTCCGTTGAGGTGAGATTCATGAGTTCCTGCCTCGACACGATCTCCAGCGGTATGGCAGCCTGCTTTGCCATCTGCCTGAGCGTGTCGCCCGACTTGTCGTGGCGGGAATCCGAGAGATACAGGCGCAGTGCCTTCCGCTTGCCGGCCTTTAACGCCTCCAGCACCGGGTTGACGCCGTACAGCAGGTCGGTCCGGTGTTCGTACATCCCGGGATTACCCATGCGCTTCTCCCGCCATATGCACCTGTGCGGACAAATTCGTTATCCCCGACGACGGCGTATTGATGATGGAAAGGTACAGATTCTTCGCAACATCCGTATCAAGGTATATCAGCCCCGCATACCTTCCCGCTTGGATGCTGCCCAGCTTGTCCTCTATAAACAGGGACCGTGCGCCGCCGATGGTAGCAGCGTTGATGACAAACGCACCGGCCCGTGACTTGAGCACCGGCCTCGCGATAAGGTACAGAAACCGCAGCTCGTCCATCATGTCCAACGAATAGTTGCTGCTCAGACCGTCCGTACCGAGTCCCAGCCTCGGGTAATCGCCGAGCAATGTAATATCCGGCAGGCCAACGCCGAGGTATGCATTGCTGCGCGGGCACAGGACAATGCCAGCATGGTGCGATGCTATGATATCCAGATCCTGCCGGTCGATGTGCACGCAGTGAACGAGTGTCGCCTTCCGGTCGAAGAATCCGAGCTTATTGATATACTCCACCGGTGATCTGCACCCGTCCATGGCATCCTTGCGCCGGATCAACGGGCTCAGCCGCTTGATAAAATTGTTCTCTGCGCCGGTGATGAACCGGTACTCATCGATGCTTTCGGCCAGATGTGTGCCGTATGCTTCGAACCGCTTCGACGTCTGCACGTATGCATCCGGCGCGGTTGAATATACCGCGTGGGGGAACGGACGCTCCTCTATCATCGATTCCCGTGCAAAGCCCGCTCCGTCAAGCTTGTGCGCTGAAATCACTTCCTTGAACAGCACGGTGTAGAGCGGGGAGCGGAGCAGGGGCTGCCGGTCAATGCCGAGGGTCGATATCTCGCCGATACCGGCAACACCGGACTGCACGAGCGTATCGATGCCCTTCTGGACGCCTGCAACGGCCTTTTTTTTTGAAAGTGTCAGCCTCTTTTTGATAATCTCGAGTATCCAAGCCGGAAAATCGTCCTTCGGATCGAGCTGTGCCTGCAGGGGACCAAGCTCGAGGTGGACGTGCGCGTTGATAAACCCGGGCATGAGTATACCCTTCCCGAGCTCCCGGACCTCCGCGTTGTATCGCCGTGCAATCCTTCCAAGCTTGTCCACATCACGGATGATGCCCTGTTCAACATAAACTGCCCCGTCCTTAATCTCCGGAGCAGTAACCGGCAGAACATGCCGTGCAGTCAGAATAATACCCTTTTCTTGAGGCGCCATGCATCAAGTGCTACCACAGCGGCGCTCCAAGTTCAATCACCACGGTATGGTTTTGCCGTCATGGAAAAAGCCTCCGGTCGTGTCCTGACCGGACACAACAGCCGCCCACACGATGCTTCTGGCGCCGGTCGTTGTATCAAGCGGAGCCGACGGCCCGCCCATGTCCGTGCGGACCCAGCCCGGATGAACGGCATTGACGACGATGCCCCGGGGAGCAAGCTCCTTTGACAGGACCCGGGTCAGCATGTTCAGTCCTGCCTTTGACACCGAGTACGAAGACGAGGACCAGCCCTTGCGTGCAGCGGTGTTGTCACCGACCGAGCGGACAAAATCCTGCATCAGATTGATTAACTGCTCTCTCGTGAGTGTCGGCGATTCAACCTGCTTGCGGAGCTCACCCGACAGGCACGACAACTGGCCCATGGCACTCGAGACCATGACGATCCGTGAGCCGCTGTGCATGGAGGGGACCAGTGCATCGGTCACCCGCAGGGGACCGAAGAAATTCGTATCCACGGTCGCACGGGCTGAAGCTTCGTCCAGCCTGCTGTTGATGGCAATACCGGCATTGTTTACCAGGACGTCAATCCTGCCCCAGGTATTCTTGATCTGTCCGGCAAACCCCGAGATGCTTGCCGCATCCGTAACATCGAGTACCGCCCATGACACCGAAGCACCCGTTCCATCAAGCATTCCGGCAGCTTTTTTTGCCTTCGCCGGTTCCCGGGCGGTCAGTATAACATGCATGCCGAGATCCCTGAGCTGGCGGCACGTTTCAAGACCAAGCCCCTTGTTCCCGCCGGTCACAACCGCAATCTGATGTTGCTCCATTCTTCACCTCCACTCTGAAGAACATAATATACATCTAAAAATCAGTTTATAAAGAGGCGTGAACGACCGCCGCCGACCATGGCTTGACGACCCTGATTTTTATCCGGACTTGACAGGCACCGACAATTTATATATTCGATCCAATACGATGCAACTTGTTTATTGTATGGACTTTTATTAAATGCATTCATGAAATTGAAACAAAACGACAACGAGCGGACTATCTATAAAATAAGTAAGCCTGAGGCTGGCGGAGTCATCCAGAGAAACGGCCTGACCCGTATGCTCGACAAGCTCCGCAAAAAACCTGTCATCTGGGTGTCCGGTATACCCGGCGCAGGTAAGACGACCTTCATCGTAAGCTATCTGAAATCACACAGGATACCGTACATCTATTACCACCTGGACAAGGGAGATGCCGAACTCCCGACTTTTTTTTATTATCTCGGTCGTGCAGTCACACAAAGTGCCGCGGCAGCAGGCAACAACAGATCCAAACGATCCCCCGCTCCACAGTTACCGCTGCTCACACCGGAACACCTTCAGGATATTCCGGCATTCACCCGCTTGTTCTTCCGGGACCTGTTTGCCAGATTTGGTACCAGGAAACAGTTCGTCGTGGTTTTCGATAATTACCAGGACGTACCTGCTGGCTCCTTGCTGCATCAGGTCTTCGCTGCAGGCCTGTCGCTCATGCCCGGCACACTCCCAAAAGGTCAGAGCTTTATTTTTATCAGTAAAAGCGAACCGCCGCCTGCGTTCTCCCGCCTGCGCACCGCTGACCGGATAGGCTTTATAAGCGACCATGACATCCGGTTTACTGTCCAGGAGACCCTGCTCTTCCTGCGCAAACGGGGCCTGCATGCTGTATCCGCACCAGATGCGAAACGGTTTCACGACCGGGTGCAGGGCTGGCCTGCAGGCCTTGTCCTGCTCATCGAGAAGTACCGGAAGGAAGATGCGCACCGGATCCCGGAGACCTTGCTCGAGGAAAGGTTCTTCCACTACTTCGCCGATGAAATTTTTAACAAGCTTGACGCACGCGTCCAGGACTTCCTCCTAAAAACGGCGTTTCTGCCCAAGATTACCGTTACCATGGCTGAACAACTGACCGGCATGGAACACCCTGAAAAACTGCTGACGCGGCTTCATCTCGAGAATTATTTCACGGTCAGATTGCCGTCCTCTGAATCCGCCTACCATTATCATTCGCTGTTTCGGGAATTTCTCATGGCACACGCGGCCAGTCTATTCACGAAACAGGAAATGCTCTCCCTCCGGACAAAGGCAGCGGAACTCCTGGAACAGGCCGGGGAGTTTGAAGAAGCTGCAAACCTTTATTGTACGGCGCAAAACTGGGGCGGGCTCGCACGTCTGGTTCTGCACACAGCGCAATCCCTGCTGACCCAGGGCAGGAACAGCATCCTCCTGCAGTGGATGAACCAACTTCCTGCCGAAATGATCGATACGGCGCCGTGGCTCCTCTACTGGTATGGGGTTGCGGTCCTTCCGGCCTCCATAACCAAAAGCCGGGGCATGCTCGAAAAGGCATACGCCCTGTTCCGGCAACAGTCCGGTGTGCAGTCAAATGGGGGATCGTTCCTTTCGTGGGCAGGCATTGCACGAACGTACTGCATTGAATGGCACGACTTCAAACCTCTGGACCATTGGATTGGAGAGATGAACGAATTCCTTGCATCGACTCCCTTTCCCTCGTCCCCGATCGAAATCCACGTTGTTTCCGTCATGCTGCTCGCGATGATATACCGCAGGCCCGGGTTTGAAAACATAGCCCCATGGATTCAGCGTGCCGAAGCTATTCTGCAGTCAGGAAACAACGGACAGGCGGATTCCCACAGCAGGGCAATGCTCATGAACTATCTCCTGCTGTATTATTCGTGGATAGGCGACATCACCAGAATGGGTGTTCTCATGGAGACGCACAGGCCTGTACCCGGTCAGCGCGGCGGCAGAGATGGCGCGCCCGGCACCGCAGAAGGAGTGACACCGCTGGAACTGATCCTTGGACAGGTCATCCGGTGTATCTACCTGTGGTTTACCGTATCACCGGAGACACCCGCTGCCGTCGAGGGAGGGCTGGATATGGCGAACAGGTACGGCGTACACCTGTGGGACCACATGTTCTTTGCTCAGGGCGCATATTACGCACTGACAACCGGGAACATGTCTGCCGCGGAAAAACACCTTGCCCACATGCAGGCATGCATGGACAAGAGCCACACCCTGGATCGTTCCCACTATTACTCTCTCAGGAGCTACTATAGCCACCTCAGGGGAGACCTGCCGGTTGCCCTTCGATATGCGGAACAGGCACTCGATACAGCACTCCAGGCGGGCACACCTTTTCCCGAAGCTCTCTGCAGACTCGCGCTTGCGCAGGTGCAGGCGTCGTCAAAGAATTACGATAAAGCGCGGTACAACCTTTCTTTCATCATGCGTACGGGATACGAGATGCATTCTCTGATGCTGCAATACCATGGTTTTTTGCTCGGAGCACAGATTGATTTCGGGTCCGGCAATGAATCGTCCGGCAATGAACAACTCCGCAATGCCATGAGGATCGGGAAAGAACAAGGGTATATCAATCACTGGCGATGGATGCCAGACACCATGCTGGACCTGTGCATCAGGGCGCTGCAGGCAGGCATCGAGGTTCCGTACGTCCAGGGACTGATCAGACGCCGCGGACTTGCCGTAAAAAGCCAGCAGACGGACGCCCCGTCAGCACCGTCTGCAGTCAACATCATTGATATAGCACAGTGGCCCTGGGCATTCCGGGTCCATACGCTCGGGAATTTCCTGCTGATCAGAGATGAAACACCGTTGGAATTTTCCGGCAAGGTCCAGAAAATGCCCCTTGCCATGCTCAAGGCGCTGATCGCTTCCGGGGGTGTGGATGTGCGGGAGGAGTCTATCAGCGATGCGCTCTGGCCGGATACCGAGGGAGACAAGTCGCACAGCGCATTCTCAACCACGCTCCAGCGCCTGCGGTTTTTGACCGGCAGTGACAGGTGTATCCAGCTCAAAGAAGGACGGCTGTCTCTGAATCCTTCTTGCTGCTGGGTCGATGTCTGGTCATTCGAACATCTCCTTGACCGTGCACATGCCCTGTGGGCCGGGAGTGCTGACCAGGCCTTCGCCATAACCCTGCAGGCCGTCGATCTGTACAAGGGCTCTTTCTTGCCCAACGACCAGGACCAGTGGTGGACGACATCCATGCGCGAACGGACGAAGAGCAAGTTCATCCGCGCCATCGTCAGGCTCGGGCACTACCTCGAAGAGCACGGACAGTGGACAGAAGCAGCCGGGTATTACCAAAAAGGGCTGGAAGCCGACAATCTGTCCGAGGAATTCTATCAATCCCTGATGCTGTGCTACCAGTCGGAGGGTAAAACCGGTGAGGCGCTCGCCGTGTACGCCCAGTGTAAAAGGGTGCTCGCCTCCATCCTCGACATAGAGCCCTCGCAAAAAACCGAAGCGATCTACCGCACAATCAAGGCATCCTCAACGCGGTAAGGACCTCCATGCCGCCCGCGGCCGGGCCTTTTCTGGAGACATCCCGGATCTGTGACCAATCTGTGACTTTTCCTGTGGTATGAAGCTGGTCATCATGAGACAGAAGAATACCATGAAAACATATATCATCCGCATCTACCGTCACAGCGAAAACGACCCGGGCTCTGTCGTGGGAACGGTGGAAAAGGTCGGCGTCAACGGGAAAATGACCTTTTCGAGCAGGGACGAGCTCTGGGAGATCATGAACGCCGGCACGATGAAACAGCAGCAACGTAAGCGGCAGAACAATGATGACGATATCATAAGATTACATACAAGCAATGACTCAACAAACAAAAAAGGAGAAAACCAATGAAAAAAACAACTCTTTACAGCATCCTTATGCTGACTATGTTCGCTGCGCTGGCAGGATGCAGCGGAAGCAGCGGCGGCGGTACCCAGACAACGACCGTATCGTCTGCAACGACATCCGGCGGCCTGGCGACAATCAACACAGGGAACCTTGTCATAGCGTTCATTCCCACCATTTCCGGGGTCAGCGCAGTACCCATCAAACAGAGCGGTGCTTCGTTTACCGTTGCTTCGTACGGCAGCACCAGGCTGAGTACCTCTGCACTGCCGGCAGCAGCAACGATATCGACGTCGTTTGTCGTCAGCAGTTGTGCCGCAGATGCAGCGAACCTGAAGGTCGTATGCGTCGGTTACAGCAGCTCGAAAATTGCAGTCATCAA
>JAJYYW010000275.1 GCA_021800575.1 bacterium | reverse complement strand
GATTATAGCTAAGACGTACCAGGTATTCTCAGAATCTCATAACGACTGGCTGCAAATCTTGGCGGAACTCGGCATCATCGGGTTTATCGCATTCGTGTGGATCGTCATCAACAGTGCGGTCAAGCTCATCCGGCTGGCAAGGCGAAACATAGCGAATGAGGACACCTTCCTGTTGTCCCTCGCCATCGGCGGCGGCATCATGGGTATCCTGATCGCTGCGGTGTTCAGCTTCCCGCTGCAGGAGCCCGCTTCGAGCATGTACTTCTGGGGGCTCATCGCCCTGACCGATGTAGTCTACAGGGGGTACGACGACGAGACCGGGCAGGCCGAGGCGAGACGGCAAAAGAGGATCGCCGCACCCGCCATGCCGGCATACCTGCTCGTGGTGAACCCCTCGGCCAAGGGGCGAATTCCAGCCGCCCTGAAACAGCTCGTGCTGGTTATCGCCATCAGCCTCAGCGTGTTTGCAATGTTCGTACTGCCGATCTATGCGGGACGCACCGCGGTCGCTGAGAACCATATCAAAAACGGCGTCGCCTTCAGGAACCAGCGTGATTTTCCGGCAGCGCTCCAGCAGTTCGATGATGCGATACAGCTCAATCCGTTCGAGTATATCTATTACTTCCATCGGGCAATTGTCGAGTTCAACACCAACGAACTCCAGCAGGCAATATCGGACCTCGACGAATCGCTGAAACTGAGTCCTTTCTTCGGGCTCGCGTACCGTCTCAGGGGCGGAGCGTACTTTGCCATGGACAACTGTGCAAAGGCGGTTCCCGATTTTGACAAGGCGCTGCACTTCCTGCCGCCGCTCGTGAACGAGATCGGAAACCAGGTCGTCGCGTGCGATGTCCGGCTGAACAAGTTTGACGACGTGCTCAAGGTCGCACAGCTCCAGCTGAAGTTCAACCCCAAGAACAAGGACGCCTACTACAATATCGGCAACGCCATGTTTCTGAAGGGTGACTACAAGGACGCACTGGAGAATTACCGCAAGAGCGTCGAACTGGATCCCTCGTTCCAGGGCGGACTGCTGAATATCGCCATGACCTATTACTATGAGAAGGATTTCAAGACCGGCAACACCTATTTCGAAAAGGCAAAGGCGCTGAACCAGAACAACCCTGTCCTGTGGTACGACCGGGCTGTCGGACTGTCCCTCCAGGGCGACAAGGCACAGGCACTGGCGAGCCTGAAGAAGGCCATCACCATGAAGCCGGACCTCAGGATGTCCGCACTCGAGGAGCCCTCCTTTGCGCCGATCAGAAACACGCCGGAGTTCAGGAAGCTCATGGGCAGCAAGCTCATGAACAAGTATGAGGAGATCGAGAAGCTCAAGAGCATGATCAAGAACATGAAGGTGAAACCCGCCGGGAACTAGCGGAAAACGGGATCAGGACTTTTCCGGAAGGATGAGTCCTGCCCCGGTATTCTTGATTACGTCTCCGGCGGATACCCCGTGGGCGAGCTCTTTGAGAAGCAGCCCGGTGTGCGTAACCTCGATCACACAGAGGTTCGTGATGATCAGGGAAACGCACGCAAAGCCGGTCGGGGGATAGCTCAGCTGCCTCACGATTTTGGGCTGACCGTCCCTGGTGGTATGCGACATCAGGACAACGATCCGCTTTACGCCGGCGGCAATATCCATGGCACCGCCGATACTCGGCAGCATGCCCGGTGCCGTCCAATTGGCAAGGTCGCCCTTTTCAGAGACCTGGTACGCGCCCATGATCGCAAGGTCAATATGCCCGCCCCGAAGCATGGCGAACGAGAGATCACTGGCAAAAAAGCTTGCGCCCCTGATGTAGGTAACCGGCTGCTTCCCCGCATCAACCAGGTCCGGGTGCGCGGTCCCCTGCGGGGCGAACCCGCCCATGCCGAGCAGGCCGTTCTCGGTATGGAAGAAAACGGTTTTGTCCGGCGGTATACAATCGAGGACCATGGTCGGCATGCCGATGCCGAGATTGACACAGTCCCCGTCCCGGATCTCCGCGGCCGCACGCAGGGCCATTTCCTGTTCATTCATACCAGCGGTCATAGCGTTCTCCTTTGAGGATCCTGTGCACAAAGATACCGGGGGTATGGATCGCATGAGGATCAAGCACGCCCGGCTCGACGAGCTCTTCGACCTCGGCGATGGTTACGCCCGCAGCCATCGCCATGGCTGGATTGAAATTCGCACCCGTGTACCGGTACACGAGGTTGCCGTACGTATCGCCCCGGTACGCCTTGACGAAGGCGAAGTCGGCCCCGAGCGGCATCTCGAAGATGTACTGCTCGCCGTTGATGATGCGGCTCTCCTTACCCTCGGCCAGCGGTGTTCCCGCGCCTGTCCTGACATAGAACCCTCCGATACCCGCTCCCTTCGCCCGGATGCGCTCGGCGAGCGTGCCCTGGGGGACCAGCTCAAGCTCGACCTTTCCCGCTTCGTACAGCGTTTTGAATGATCGCGTCGCCGTGGGATATGAACCGATGTACTTTTTCACCCTGCCGGCCTGAAACAACGGGGCCAGCCCGTACTCGCTGTCCCCCAGCCGCGAGCCCGGGTTGTTGCTGATCACGGTCAAGTCCTTTGTGCCCTTTTCATAGAGCGCACGGATAAGGTTCTGCGGTATGCCGGCAAGGCCAAAGCCCCCGAACATGATGATTGCCCCGTCCCCGACGTCATGGATTGCCCCGAGCGATCCGCCGAATGCTTTGGTAATCATTGTGCCTCTTTGAAATAGATGTCCGTTATCCTTCCGTCCCTCTGTTTGCGGAACATCACCTTTACTTCCATACCAACCCGCGCCTTTTTAATGTCCTTCATCTCGACATTCGAAAGGATTGCGGTGTCCGCACCGTCGAGCTTTATATACGCGACAATGTACGGCACCCGTTTGATATACGATGATGTGGCAAAGTATACGGTCGTGTAGCTCAGGAGTTTCCCCGTACCTTTCAGCTCTATCCATGCCGTCTGTTCATAGCAGACCGGACAGTGCGATCTCGGAGGACAGAATACCTTGCCGCACGTGCCGCACCTGGTCCCCATCAGGCGTTTGTTCTCAAGGATTTCCCTGAAGAACCTCGACTGCCCGCCGTAAGAATACCGCATGTTGACGTGCATGGTGTCCGGGATCTCGAATGGTGCATCTATGCCCGTCTGTGCCGTCATCTCTTTTTCAAATGCTTTAACGACCTGTCCCTTTTTCACGCCGATGCGCCGTGCGTTCCTTTCCGCCCAGAGTAAAAATGTTTGTTTGTCCATAGGTATCGTTCACTCCTTACCTTTCATCCCTTTCCTTTTTCTGTGC
>JAJYYW010000274.1 GCA_021800575.1 bacterium | reverse complement strand
GTGGCCGGATTGTCCTTCGACGCCTCGGGGCTCCGGGCTGCGGCCGACCGGTCACGGCGGCAGGTCGACCAGCTGGTGGCCGGAAACCCCGACCACCGGACCATGGTGCGAAAGCTGGAAGAGGCGATCGACGCGGTTGGACATCCCGGGAAGGTAAAACTGTTCGAGTACCATGGAGCGACTCCGGGGAAGGAAGGTCACCGCATGGAGACCGCCCTGCCGCCCGTGAACGGTAAAGAGGTGATGGGGCATGTCAATGCCCAGCGGGATCCGCAGACGGGCAAGATCGCGGATGTGAAAGGGGTGAATGCTCAGTCACTCTCCCTGATCCAGAGACGGGTGGTTCCGGGACACGGTGCGTGCCCGGGCTGCGGCATCTTCTCAAACCTCAATATCTTCTTCAAGGGGCTCGAGGGTGATGTCGTGGTTCTGTTCCACACCGGATGCGGCGAGGTTGTTACGTCCGGTTATCCGTATAGCTCCCATAGAATTACCTTTATCCACAACCTCTTTCAGAGCGGTGCACCGACACTGTCCGGCCTGGTCGAGATGATGGAAGAAAAGATCAAGCGGGGAGAACTGCCGCAGGACAAGAAGATAACATTTGTGATGGTCTCGGGAGACGGTGGTATGGACATCGGCATGGGGCCGGCAATCGGTACGGCACTCAAAGGGCATAAGCTTATTCTGCTGGAATATGATAATGAGGGTTACATGAATACCGGTGACCAGCTCTCCTTCTCGACGCCGCTTGGCCATGACACGTCGACGTCCCATGCAGGGACGCACCAGAAAGGCAAAAAAACCCACCACAAGGATACAGCGCAGATCATGGCAGCCTGCCATATACCGTACGTGGCGACTGTCGCCGAGAGCAACTATAACGACATGATCAAAAAGGCGAAGAAGGCTCAGGAGTATGCGCAGGAAGGGTTTGTGTACATGAAGGCACTTTCCCTGTGTCCGCTTTCCTGGAGGTCGGATGAGCAGATCGGAGAAAAGATCATCGCCAATGCCGTTGATTCGTGTTTCTTCCCTCTGTACGAGGTGGACCACGGCATAACGAAGATTACGTACGATCCCGAGGCAAAAGGCAAAAAGGTCCCGGTCACGGAGTGGCTGAAGTTAATGGGTAAAACGCGGCACCTGACGAAGCCCGAGAACAAAGATATTGTCGATGCTTTCCAAAAAGAGGTGGACAGAAGGTGGCTCCGGATAAAGGCAATGCACGAGAGTCCGTACCTGTAACCGGGAGGACCCGGGCGTTGTCCAGGGCGTATCCGCATCAAAATGTTGAATTTTGATTGGATATGGTATACATATAGTTACTTAAAGGAGAAAAGGTATGGCGGGTCCATCACTTATAATGTATGAGGAGGAGTTTAACCAAATCAACAAGGTTCTGGAAAAACTCACCAAGGAAGCCAACGCGAAGATCGTGTTTCTTGTCGATAAAAACGGACAGTTAATCGCTGCCTACGGAGAAACAAAAAATATCGATACAACGTCCCTCGCATCATTAACTGCGGGCAATATCGCGGCAACCGGCGGTCTGGCAAAACTCATCGGTGAAAAGGAGTTTTCCATACTCTTTCATGAAGGAGAAAAAGACAACATCCATATTTCCATCATCGGCCAGAGGGTCATCCTGGTTGTTATCTTTGATCACCGCTCTTCCCTGGGGCTGGTACGCCTGCGGGTGAAAAAGACCGGCGATGAACTGAACGCGATCTTTGCCCGTCTTATCAAGAAGGTAGAGAAGGAGCCACAGGCAGGGTCTCCCTTCTCCGAAATTACGGATGAAGATATAGAGAACCTGTTTAAGGATTAGGGAGACAGGAGAGCATGTCCTTCATTAATTATTCGTCAAGGGAGATTAACTGTAAAATAGTGTATTACGGCCCGGGACTGGGCGGCAAGACGACCAACCTGCAGTTTATCTATGACAAAATGAGCCCTGATACGAAAGGAAAGCTGATATCGCTTGCGACGGAAACCGAGAGAACGTTGTTCTTCGATTTTCTGCCCCTTGCTCTCGGGGATATCCGCGGTTTTAAAACACGGTTTCAGCTCTACACGGTGCCGGGACAGGTGTTCTACGATGCGAGCAGAAAGCTGATCCTGCGGGGTGTGGACGGTGTCGTGTTCGTGGCAGATTCCCAGATAGAAAGAATGGACGCCAATATCGAGAGTATCGAGAATCTCAAGATCAATCTTAAAGAAAATGGCTATGATTTCGATAAGATACCGTTTGTCATCCAGTACAATAAAAGAGATCTTCCCAATGCAGCAGACCTGCAGGAAATGAAAATCACGCTCAATCCCAAAAATGCCCCTGACTTTGAAGGCGTTGCAACCAAGGGTATCGCAGTTTTCGAAACGCTCAAGGCGATTGCAAAGATTGTGCTTGTCGAAATGAAAAAAAGTGCAGCGGTACGGTAACAGCGCAGGTCCGGCAGTATCCCGGGTTTCCGAACGACAATAAAAATGGTTGCATTGTTGTGTGTGATTTAGTACAAAGCAGTTGACTTTTGATAACGGAAGAAGGCGTTATGGCCTGTAAAACAAAGAAAACAAAAACAAAGAGTACGAAAAAGAAATAAATCATTTTCCTCGGTAGCTCAATGGTAGAGCATTCGGCTGTTAACCGAAGGGTTGCAGGTTCGAGCCCTGCCCGAGGAGCCATTATAGAAAAAAGGCTTGCGCGTAACGGCAAGCTTTTTTTGCAGGTATAGTTCAAATCAAGATCAAGACGCAGAGCTCCACGGATTTGCCTGTGGGTATCTGCCCGATACGTATTAAAACTTTCTTACCCTGTCTTGAGTGCAGGGTTTCATTGGCTCAAATAATACTTGACAATAAAACTAATAATTGGTTAATTAAATATTAGTAAATTACTTGTAAATTAAAAGATTATATATATTAATATATTGTAATTTTATGTGGTTTATAAAGCTGATAAGCCAAAAAAAATATGAATTGTGGAGGTAAGATGCTGGATAAAGAACAGATTCAAGAACTTTCGGTACGTTTTGAAGAGACAAACCCGCAGGATGCGATTACCTGGGCGGTAAACACGTTCGAAAAGGATATGGCGTTTGCAAGCAGTTTTGGTATGGAAGACATCTGCATCATAGATATGATTCTCAGGGTGTCGCCGAAGGCAAGGATATTTTATCTCGACACTTCCTTGTTTTTTAAAGAAACATACGCATTGATACAACAGCTGGAGAACAAGTACACAGTGAAATTCGAGTGCGTTGTGTCAGAGTGTCCACTCGAACAGCAGGCACGGCAGTATGGAGATGCATTA
>JAJYYW010000273.1 GCA_021800575.1 bacterium | reverse complement strand
CCATGACCAACCCTTTCTCCACGATCTTCCCCGTGGACCGTGCCCTGCATGATACGGCGACGATGGGCCGGATCGCCGGTGAACTCAGAAAAGGAAAAATCATGGTCTATCCGACGGAGACCGTCTATGGTATCGGGTGCGATGCATTCAACGAGGCCGCACTCGGCAGGGTCTTTGCGATCAAGCAGCGCCCGCAGAACAAACCGTTGATCCTGCTGGTCCGGGATGTACGGATGCTCGGGGTGCTTGCTGCGGAACTGCCTCGCGCTGCGAAGCGCCTGATCGAGGCGTTCTGGCCCGGTCCGCTGACCATGGTATTCAGGGCACAACCCGGGCTCAGTTCCCTGCTGACCGGCGGTACCGGTACCATCGCTGTACGGCAGTCACCGCATCCTTTCCCCGCATCCCTGTTTCGGGTATTCGACCGGCCGCTCGTTTCGACGAGCGCCAACATCTCCAGCCAGCCCCCCGCGGTGTCCAGCGACGCACTTCCGGCCGGCATAACCGATAAGGTTGATCTTATCGTAGATGCGGGTATTATAAGCGGTACACCATCGACAGTAATTGATGTCACGAATGAACGTATTGTGTATATAAGGGACGGAGCGATAAAGAAATCTTCAATAGAAAGGTTGCTGTATGACAGAGATCAAAGCATTTAAAGGGACACGGTACAACAGTACCAAGGTCGATCTATCCATGGTCGTTGCACCGCCGTATGATGTTATCAACGAGGCACAGCAGGAGATGCTGTACAAGAAGCATCCCTACAATGTGATACGTCTCATCCTCGGGAAACAGCACGATGATGATAATGAAAAGAACAACCGGTATACCCGGGCGCGCAGGTTTATCGACGAGTGGCTTCAATCGGACGTTCTCGTCAGGGACGATCGTCCCTCGATCTACCTCTACGTCCAGAAATTCAGGATCAACGGTACCACGTACGAACGTCACGGTTTTGTAACACTGATGCGGCTGGAGAGCGAGATCTATACCCACGAAAAGACATTGTCAAAGCCCAAGGAAGACCGCTTCGAGCTCATGAAGGCGTGCGAAGGCAACATGTCGCCGATCTTCGTCCTGTACGACGACGAGAAGCGGTGTATCGAGTGCATCACCATCAGTCCGACCATTCATACGCTGATCGCGCATGTCAAGGAGGGCGGTGAGGAGCATTTCTTCTACCGGATCACGGACGAAAAGATAATCAACACCGTGCAAAAATTACTTGCGAACCAGCGCGTGTATATCGCGGACGGCCATCATCGCTACGAAACCGCGATACGGTACCGTGATTATATGTTTTCCCTGCACGGCAGGGATGAGCAGGCGAGCTACAATTACGTGCTTGCGTATTTTACCAACATTAGTGACAACGGCCTCGTTATCCTGCCGACCCACCGGATCGTCCATGACATTCCGTTCTCAGAGCAGGAGTTTATCACGAAGCTCAAACCGCTTTTCGATGTCACGCTGTTCAGCACGACAGCGGACACCACAGCTGTTGAAGGCTGGGTACAAGCGATACAGGGCTACGGCAAGGCGTTTGGCTGCAAATTCTACGGCAGTGATAACCTGTATATCCTTCACCAGTACCGGCCCGACCGGCTGATAAACGACCCGACGCACGAGGCGTTGAAATCGCTCGACGTTTACATCCTGAACAAAGAAATCCTCGAGGGTGTCCTGAACATACCGGAGCACACGTTTTCCACGGGGGGCAGGCTGTCGTATTTCCATGAGCTTGACAGCGCACTCGGGTCCATGAAGCCCGGGGACGCTGCGTTCATACTGAATGCGCCGTCTGCAAAGGATGTCAAGGCGGTCGCCCTCAACGCGCTGAACATGCCACAGAAAACAACGTTTTTCTATCCGAAGCTCCTCTCGGGGCTCGTTTTCCACCTGTTCAGACCCTGAACCAGTCATTCGCCGGTTCCGGAGGTACACCGTCCTTCAGGGACTTTGTGATCGTTGTCATTGTCAGTTCAGCTGCTTTGTGTGATGAATAACCCTATGAGACGCTTGTTCATTGTTGCCGGGATCGTTCTGCTCCAGTGCTTCGATGCAGGTATGGTGAGGGCACAGGGATTCAGGAATGCACCTCCGGACGAGGTGTGGCGTACCATTGAATCGCAGCACTTCTCCATCACCTTCCCTGAGCACGACCTGGGGCTTGCACGGAAGCTGATAGACATGGCGGAATATTATTATCCGATCATGACCCGGCGTATGGGCTGGACCCCGTCGGGGAAAACATACCTGTTGATTTCCAATGCAACAGATGCCGCAAATGCCGAGACGACCCCGTATTACTACGATCACATCGTGATCTTCGCCGTTCCCCCCGATGCGTATACCAGTATCATCAATTACGATGACTGGCTGAAGATGATCTTTACGCACGAGTATACGCACATCCTCCATCTCGATCAGACCCGGGGGTTCTTTGGTTTTCTCAACGACGTGTTCGGCAGGATAGTGTTTGTCAACCAGATAGAGCCGGACTGGATCATCGAGGGGTATGCCGTGTATAACGAATCGAGGCTCACCTCCGCGGGGCGGGATAACGGAAGCTATTACAACATGGTGCTCAGGATGCAGGCGCTCCATGACGAACTTCCGCCTATCGATGAAGGGGATGGGACGCCGAGCACGTGGCCGTTCGGTGAATACCCCTACATCTACGGCGGCAAATTTATGCAGTTTATAGCAGACCAGTATTCCGGCAAAGCCCTCGCGGAGTATGCCCGGGAATACACCTATCTGCCGCTGTTCCTCAACCGGGCGGCCCGGATTGCGTTCACAGGGAACAGCTTTATCTCGCTGTGGAAGCAGTGGCAGAACAGCGTCCGGAAACAGGCACTGCTCTCCGCCGTTTCCCTGATGTTTTCGGGGAGAACCGCCTCGCACAGGCTCACGGACCGCGGTGCTCTGACGCGGGGGCCCGTCTGGGGCAGGGATGGTACGACGATTTACTACACCTCCTCCGACGGTAAAACACAGATGGGCATATTCTCGGTCAATCCCGATACCGGACACGCGTCATGGGTCGCGCGGAGAAACAGCGGCTTCACGGGCTCTGTGTGCAACAACACGTTCTTCTACACCCAGGAAGATTTTTACAAAAATTTCTACCTGTACAACGACCTGTACGAGCTTAACACCGGAACACACGCAGTCAAAAAGCTTACCTCCGGGATGCGCGCGCACGGTGCTGATGTGTCTCCGGATTGCTCGCGGATTGTGTTTGTTTCCAACACGTCTTCCTCGTCGGACCTCATGGTGTATCACCGGGACAACCCCGGCTTCAT